>JBOHOM010000265.1:0-3069 GCA_050731075.1 Nitrospiraceae bacterium | reverse complement strand
CGAGCCCGAGCAGCACCGGGAACATCGCCTCGCGCAGATAGCCGCCGAACGACATGTGCAGCGACTCGCCGATAAGCATGATTTGCGGGTTGCCGATCAGCGTGAGGGCGGAGCCGACGTTGGCCGCACAGGCGAGCGCGAGCAGATAGGGCACCGGGTCGAGCCGGCGTTTGAGGCAGCCATCCGCGAGCACCGGGGCCACGGCGAGACAGATGATAGACAGATGATATCGTTGCTGAACACCGCCGAGAGCGCGCCCACCACGAGGACCAGCGCCCCGAGCAGCAGCGGGGGCGGCAGCGGCAGCGTCGCGAGCCGGTATGTAACGAACGTGTAAAAGCCGCAGAGGCGCAGTTGGGCCGACAGCACCATGAAGGCGAAGAGCAGGATCAGCGTGGGCGCGTGGATGGAGCGGCCCGCTTCCGCGAGGCTCACGTCACCGAGGGCCACGAGGACGATCGCTCCGAGCAGCGCCACACCGGTGCGGTCGAGCTGGACAAACGGCAGCCCCCCGAGGATCATCCCGAGGTAGACGAAGGCGAAGACGATGACAATGGTGGTGGTCACGCGCCGCCTCTTCTACATCCGCAGCGGCTCATCGGTCAAGCGACGATTCTTACGTGCCCGGGGGAGGCGTGGGGAAGGAGAGCCAGGAAAGGAAGGAGGGGAAGAGATGAATCAGCCGGTCTGTGTGGAACCGCCGCCTTTGGGCGGCCGCAGCAGCGCGCCGAGGAACCGGTGGAGACGCGTCTTCTCCTCCAGCCGCAGGCGCACGAACTCCAAGCCGAATTCCCGACCCTGCGCCCACCGCACCTCCGCCAGATCCACCTTGAGGGGCGCATACTGATCCGGCAATTGGATGTGGAGCGCAAGCGAGGTCCCTGTTTGGATCAGCTCGTCGCTGACGACCGTGCAGCCACGAGCCGAGAGCCCGGACACCAAGCCGCCCCCGGCCACGCCGCTGCTCGACAGCGAAACGGGGAGCTGGACGCCAACACGCGGGTATTCACGTCGGTTCATGGAACACCTCACGCCCGGTCTTGACGCAGCCGCCAGGCTTTTCACTATAGCAGGGAAGGATCGAAAAGGGGACAAAGGATCGAAAAGTCGACAGGCTATGAGGAGCAGCTCACGATCAGGCGCTTTCCCCAGTCCGGGGGCGGAGCCGCGTAGAGGTCCATCTCCGGCTGTTCCGCGAAGGGGTCGCCGAGCAGCCGGCGTAAACGCTCGATCTCGGAGAAATCTTTCTGCTCCGTCGCCATCTGAATGGCGGTGTGGGCGAGGTAGCTGCGGAGCACGTACTTGGGGTTGACCCGCCGCATCCGCGCCGCCCGCTCCTCGTCGTCGCTTCCCTCCGCGCGGAGCCGCTCCTTGTAGCGGGTGGCCCAGGCCTCGAACGCGTTCCGGTCCACGAAATAATCCCTGAGCCGCTCATTCCGCTCCTCCGCCGCCTGCCTGAAGGCACAGAGCGAACGGAACACGTTCGTATAGTCGGCGCAGCTCCCACGCATCAAATCCAGCAGGTCCCGGATCAAGGCGTCGTCCCCAGACCGCAACTCCTTGAGCCCCAGTTTCGCCTGCATCAGTTCGGCGTAGTGCTCCGCGAAGGCGGCCTCGTAGGCGTCGAGCCCCGCTTTGCTCGCCTCGTCGGGCACCAGCGGGGTCAACGCCTGGGCCAGGCAGCGTAAGTTGAAGTAGCCGATGTCCGGCTGGTTCCGGAAGGCATAGCGCCCGTGCCGGTCGGAATGGTTACAGATGAAGCCGGGATCGTAGTCGTCAAGGAAGCCGAACGGGCCGTAGTCGAGGGTCATCCCCAGGACGGACATGTTGTCGCTGTTCATGACGCCGTGCGCGAAGCCCACCGCCTGCCACTTGGCGATCAGGCGCGCCGTGCGGACCGCCACGTCGTGGTAGAACCGTGCGTACGCGTCAGGACCGCTCGCCGGGTCCGGCACGTTCGGCAAGTTCGGGTCACCCTGCGCGATCACGTAATCCGCCAGAGTCTTGGTGTGGTCGAACTTCCGCCGCCAATAGAAATATTCGAAGTGGCCGAACCGGACGTGGGATGGCGCCAGTCGGAGAAGCATGGCGCCGGGTTCGACTTGCTCGCGGAGGACCTCTTCTTGGCTCCCCACGACACACAAGGCGCGCGTCGTGGGAATGCCCAACCCGTGCATGGCCTCGCTGCAGAGGTACTCCCGGATGCAGGAGCGCAGCACCGCGCGGCCGTCATCGTCGCGCGAGAAGGGCGTCAGGCCTGCGCCCTTGAGATGCAGGTCCCACTTCTCACCCCGGCTGTTGCGGACCTCACCCAGCAGGATCGCGCGGCCGTCACCGAGGCGGGAAACATAGGCGCCGAACTGGTGGCCGGCATAGACCATCGCGAGCGGCTCGCTGCCCGGCAGCAGAAACTGGCCCCCGAAGCAGCCGGCGAACTCCGGCCGCTTCGCCTCTTCCGGGTCCAGATCGATCAAGGCCGCGGCGTCCGGGTTGAAGCTCACCAGGAACGGATTCTTGAGCGGCGTCGGCGTCACCTTCGCGGAGAAGACATCGGGCAGGCGCGCAAAGGTGTTGTCGAAGCGGAGGGTCTCGAGCGTGCGCCGTGCGGCCATGGGGTGATCATAACACGGTCAGCACGGCGGGGTCTGCCGCTCACGGCGGTGGACCGGCGGGAGCAACCAGGGGGGCTCAGAATCGGTAGCCGATCTCCATGATATGCATATCCACGCCGAGACTGGTCGAACCATAGACGCCGGCGTCGGAGAAGTGCTGGAACCGGTAGCCGGCGTGAAACCCGGGCAACGGGTCGAACCCGACCCCCGCCGTGCCGACGATCTGGACCGGGCCGCCGAAGTCCTGCGCGCCAAATCGGTGATTGCTGAAAAATCCGGGGCCAAGGCCCACGTCAATGGAAACGCTCCCGCTCCGGTTAGTGACGGCGAGGGCCGGGACCAGCGTGGCCATCAGGCTGCTTGTTTTCGCCCCGGTGAGTTCCCCCACGCTGGCGATCAGTCTCGTCTCAATACCCCAATCCGAGGCCCTGCGCCACCATCCCCACGGGAGCCTGAC
>JBOHOM010000264.1:0-32631 GCA_050731075.1 Nitrospiraceae bacterium | reverse complement strand
TTGGAGCTGAAAGACAAGGCGGAGCGGCTGCACCCTGCGACAGCCAAGCCTCCGGAGACTCCCGCCGGTCGCGCAGACCGGCTGCAGGACGATGCGTTGTCCGCGCTCGTCAACCTCGGGTATCGAGCGGCAGACGTGCGGGTCGTGCTCAGAAACCTCGCGCGCTCGCGCCCGGAGCCGATCTTGCTGCAAGACATGATCAAGGAGGCCCTCAAGGATTTAGCCAGGGGGTGAGCCATGCATCCAGCAATCATCCGGAGTGAAGTGCGCCGTACGCTGTGGGCCTGCGCCCGTCGACTGGGGATGCGCGTGGGCCTCACCGGAGGTCTGATCCTGGTCCTGCTTCTCGCCTGGCCCCGGACCGTATCCCTGGCCGACGATCCCGAGCCGCCGAAGAGCATCAGAATGACCTGCGGGACCTGCCCGTCCGGCTATGCAATGACCGGGGTGACCACGGCGCCGGAAATCTGTAAGGATGGGGACCCGACGTTGGTGGAATGCGTCCCGATCGGCAGCATGAACCTCCTGGCAGTATGCGGGTCGTGCCCGGAAGGGTACGTGGAGGTCGGAAGCTCCACCGTGCCTGCCCGTTGCGGCAACGCCGACGGTGGTCGCATGAGCCAGTGCCAGCTCCAGAAGCCCGAGAGCGCCCTCCCGAACCCGTCGCAGGGAGGCCTCTTCTGCCCTCCCAACTGCGCAGGGCAAATGCCGACGCCGGGGCAGGGCGCTCTGCCCCGTCCGCCCAAAATGCCGCCTCCTCCGGAAGAGCAGAAATGAGCCTGTTCGCACCATCCCATGTGACAGGAGCTCGGTCGAGGTGACGCGGTGACGGATCGCCTCTTGACCAACCAGGTCGCTGACGACGAACGGGGGCTCGAGGTCACACTGCGGCCGCAGACGCTGGAGGAGTACGTCGGCCAGGAGCGGATGAAAGAGTCGTTGCGGATCTGCATGGAGGCGGCCAAGCACCGTGGCGAAGCGTTGGACCACGCCATTTTTTACGGACCGCCCGGGCTGGGCAAGACGACCATCGCGCACATCATCGCGCGTGAGATGGGGGTGGCGATCCGCTCCACGTCCGGATTGGTCCTGGCGCATGCGGGCGATCTGGCTGCCATCCTGACGAATCTCCAGGAGCGCGATGTCCTGTTCATCGACGAAATTCACCGGCTCCCGGCCTCCGTCGAGGAAGCGCTCTACCCCGCGATGGAGGATTACCAGCTCGACCTCGTCATCGGCCAGGGGCCTTCCGCCCGCACGATCAAGCTGGACCTGCCGCGTTTCACCCTGATTGGAGCCACAACCCGCGCCGGCGCCTTGACGTCTCCCCTCCGTGAACGGTTCGGTCTGGTCAATCGGCTTGATTTCTATTCTTCCGCCGAGTTGGAGAGCATCGTCAGGCGCTCGGCGGGCCTCCTGGGAATTCCGATCGAGCCGGAGGGGGCGACGGAGATCGCCACTCGCGCGCGTGGGACTCCCCGGATCGTGAACCGGCTGATCAAGCGGGTGCGCGACTTTGCCCAGGTCAAGGCGGAGGGGCGGATTACCCGGCAAGTCGCTCGGGACGCCCTCACGTGGCTGGGGGTGGACTCGGCCGGCTTTGACGAGATGGACCGCAAGATTCTCCTGACCGTCATCGAGAAGTTCGGGGGTGGTCCGGTGGGGGTCGAATCGCTGGCGGCCGCCGTGAACGAAGAACGGGACACGCTGGAAGACCTCTACGAACCCTTTCTGATCCAATCCGGCTATCTGGAGCGGACCGCCCGCGGCCGCCAGGCCACCCGCCAGGCGTTTGAACACTTCGGAAAAACGAAGGATTTATTGACCTGACCGAAGTCGCCCCTCGCAGGCCTTCCCTCTGTTGAGCCAGCAGCAAGGGCATGGCTCACGGGCCACCGTCCTCAGAGGCGCCATCGCGCAAATCCTATTGATAATCCTTGCAAAGCCGGTCCGCTTTCTGTATGATTTCGTGTCTTTCTCCAGCTTATCGAGGACCATGCTTCCGTAGAGGGTCGGTATGGGCAGCCACAAGGACATCCAGCAGTACCGCAAGGAGATAGACCAGCTGGATGACGAGATCCTGCGCCTGTTGAACGAACGGTCCAAGAACGTCATCGAAATCGGGAAGTTAAAGCAGCAATCCGGCGCGGAGGCCAACTTGCACACACCCGCACGGGAAGCCGAGATCGTGGAGCGCCTGACGCAACAGAACCGCGGGCCGTTCCCGAACGACGCGATCCGGTCCGTCTATCGGGAAGTCATGTCCGCTTCGTTGTCGCTCGAGGGACCGCAGAAGGTGGCGTACCTGGGCCCACGGGCGACGTTCACCCACCTGGCCTGCATCCAGCAGTTCGGCCAATCCGCCCAATACATCCCGGTCAACAGCATCACGGACGTGTTCAACGAGGTGGAGCGAGGTCGGGCCAACTTCGGTGTGGTCCCGATCGAGAACTCGACCGAAGGCGTGGTCAACCACACGCTGGACATGTTCATTGATTCTACCCTCTTGATCTACGGTGAGGTCCTCCAGGAAGTGTCCCACCACCTACTCTCGAAGGCCGACCGGCTGGAGGACATCAAGACCATCCATTCGCATCCGCACGCCATTGCGCAGTGCCGGCACTGGCTCGAGACGAACCTGCCGCACGTGCCGCTGTCGGAGGTGCCCAGCACGGCGCGGGCTGCAGAACTGTGCGCCGACGATCCGACGGCGGCGGCGATCGCCTCCGAACTGGCCGGCCGGCTCTACAACCTCAAAGTCCTCAAGTCGAGGATCGAGGACAACATCAACAACTTTACCCGGTTTCTGGTCCTGTCGCAGAACCCCCCCGAGCCCACCGGCAAGGACAAGACCTCGATCATGCTGTCCGTGAAGGACAAAGTCGGGGCGCTGTACGAGTTGCTGCGCCCCTTTGCCTCACACGGGATCAACATGACCAAGATCGAGTCTCGTCCTTCCCGCCGCAAGGCGTGGGAATACCTCTTTTTCGTGGACATCGAAGGGCATATGGGCGAGGACCGGGTCAAAAAGGCGTTGGAAGAGGTCAAGAGCCGGTGCCTGTTCTTGAAAATCCTCGGTTCCTACCCGGCGCACTCTTAACAGAAGTAACGCGTGACGCGTGACACGATTTGAAGCTATGCCGCTGAAGGTTCACAAAGATATCGCCTCCCTGGTCCCCTACGCACCAGGCAAGCCCATCGAGGAGCTGGAACGCGAACTCGGCATCGCCGGCGCCGTCAAATTAGCCTCCAACGAGAACCCGCGCGGGCCGTCGCCGAAAGCGCAGGCCGTGCTGTCGGAAGCCGCCCAGACCCTGAACCGGTATCCGGACGGCGGCGGGCACCGCCTGCGCAGGGTCCTGGCCGAGCGATGGAAGGTGACTCCGGATCACGTGATCCTGGGCAACGGCTCGGACGAGATCATCGGCCTGCTCGTCCGCGCGTTTCTCTCGCCCGGTGAGGAAGCGGTCATGGCCGATCAAACATTCCCGATCTACAAGATGGAGGTGCGCGCCGCCCACGGTGTGGCGGTCGAAGTCCCGTTGAAGGACTGGCGCCACGACCTGCCGGCCATGGCGGAGGCCGTCACGGCCAGGACCCGGCTCTTGTTCGTGTGTAACCCGAACAATCCCACCGGCACGATCGTGAGCGCGGCCGAAGTGGACGCCCTCATGGCCCGCGTTCCGGAGCAGGTCATCGTGGTCTTCGACGAGGCCTACTGCGAGTATGTGCGCACCCGCGATTTCCCGGACAGCCTGGGCTTCGTGAAGCAGAACCGCCACGCCATCGCGCTCCGGACCTTCTCCAAAATCTACGGTCTGGCAGGGTTGCGCATCGGCTATGGCCTGACCACCCCGGAAATCACCGGCTATCTGAACCGAGTCCGACCGCCCTTCAACGTGAACAGCGTGGCCCAACGGGCTGCGCTCGCGGCGCTGGAGGACGAGGAGCATGTGGCCCTGAGCCGTGCGATGAATCAGGCCGAGATGGCCGCCGTCCGGGCCGAGCTGGGCGCGCTGGGTCTCCACCCTGTCCCGAGCGACGCCAACTTTCTGTTCTTCGATGTCGGCCAGGACGGTCGGGAGGTCTTCGAGGCTCTGCTCCGAGAAGGCGTCATCGTCCGCCACATCGCGGGTCGCATGCTCCGGGTCACCATCGGATTGCCGGAAGAGAACAAGCGATTCCTCCAGGGACTCAAGAAAGTCCTGGCTCCATCAATTGTGAAGTAAGAGGCACCCATGATCATTGTCTTGAAGCCGGAGGCTACCGAACGCGAGATCGATCACATCCTGGATCGGCTCCGCGAACTGGGATTGAAGTCGCACATCTCGAAGGGACAGGAACGGACGATCATCGGCGTCATCGGTGACGATCGGATCCTCCAGAACCAGCCATTGATCGCCTTCCCGGGCGTGGAGAGCGTCACCCCCATCCTGGCACCGTGGAAACTCGTGAGCCGGGAGTTCAAGAAGGACAACACCGTGATCGACGTGGGCGGCGTCAAGGTGGGCGGGAAAAAGCTGGTGATTATGGCAGGACCCTGCGCCGTCGAGAAGCTGGAGCTCACGGTGGGGATCGCCCATGATGTGAAAGCCGGGGGCGGCGCCATTCTGAGGGGAGGCGCGTACAAGCCCCGCACGTCGCCCTATTCCTTCCAGGGAGTGGGTCGTGAGGGGCTCGACTATCTGCTGGAGGCCAAGAAGCAGACAGGACTCCCCGTGGTGAGCGAGATCCTGGACCCGCGGGACATCCAGCTCTTCCTGGAAAAAGCGGACATCATCCAGATCGGCGCGCGCAACATGCAGAACTTCGAGCTCCTCAAGGAAGTCGGCGCCTACGATAAGCCGGTGCTGCTCAAGCGCGGGCTCTCCGCGACGATCAAGGAGTTCCTCTTGTCCGCCGAGTACATCATGTCCAGAGGCAACCGGAATGTGATGCTGTGCGAGCGCGGCATCAGAACCTTTGAGACCGAGTACCGAAACACCCTGGATCTCTGCGCCGTGCCGACCATCAAAGAGCTGTCCCATTTACCGGTCATCGTGGATCCCAGCCACGCCACGGGCAAATGGAACCTGGTGGCCCCGATGGCCAAGGCGGCCGTCGCCGCCGGAGCGGATGGCCTGTTGATCGAGGTCCATTCCAACCCTGAATACGCCCTCTGCGATGGCGAGGAATCCATCAAGCCTCCCAAGTTCAAGGAACTGGTGCAGGACCTCAAAAGGATCGCCGAGGCGGTCGGGCGGGAACTCTGAAGACGTGATGCGTGACGCGGGGCACCCATTGCACTCTGCGGAGCAATGGGTCCCGGTAACGCGTTGAAAAGCGAAAGCAGAGACGGAGCATCCTTAACTCGTCACGCGTCACCCGTCACGGTCAGTATGGCGGTTCATTTTAAACAGGTGGCCATCGTCGGGGTCGGGCTGATCGGCGGCTCGCTCGGGATGGCGCTGAAGCGACAGGCGTTGGCCGGATCGGTGGTGGGAATCGGCCGCCGGATCGAAAATCTGAAGAACGCGGTCCAGCTCGGCGCCATCGACCGTTACGTGTCCGACGCGCAGGAGGGCATCCGCGGCGCCGACTTGGTCATGCTGGCCACACCGGTGGATACCTACGAGCGGCAGCTGAAAGCCTGGGGGGACCGGCTGGAAGCTGGCGCGATCGTGAGCGACGTCGGCAGTGTCAAGGGGCCATTGGTGGAACAGGCGGAAACGCTCCTGCCGGGGCGAGCGCGCTTCGTGGGCGGCCATCCGATCGCGGGGCGAGAGAAGACGGGCGTCGCGGCCGGCTCAGCCGATCTGTTCCGCGGAGCACGCTGCATCCTGACGCCGACGCGGAAGACCGATCCGCAGGCGTTGCAGGTCATCCGCGAGATGTGGGAAGCGACCGGGGCCACCGTGGCGACCATGGATCCGTTCCTGCACGACCGGGTGCTGGGCGGGGTGAGCCATCTGCCCCATGTCGTGGCCTACTCGCTGATCAACGCGTTGATCGAGATCCGTGAACGCCTGGTACCGGAACTGGATCTGATGGACTACTCGGGCGGCGGGCTGCGCGACACGACGCGCATCGCGGCCAGTTCCCCCGAGATGTGGCGCGACATCTGTCTGTGGAACCGGCAGAATCTGGTGAGCATGATCGAGGTGTACGAAGGCCACCTCCAGCGCCTCAAACAGCTCATCGCATCGGGGGACGGTCCGGGCATCGAGAAAGAGCTGGAACGGGCGAAGCAGGCTCGCGAGCGACTCAGTTGAGGAGAATGGTCAATGTTTAATCGTGAATTCTCAATTGCGACTGGACTATCCAATATTCACAATTCAACATTCAACACTCAGAATTGAAAATTTCATGTCGTCTCTGATCATCCAACCAGGCGGACCTCTGACGGGCACCATCTCGGTCCCCGGCGATAAATCCATCACGCATCGGGCGGTCATCCTGAGCGCGCTGGCCGAGGGTGAAAGCCTCATCACGGGATACTGCCGCGGCGAGGACTGTCTGAACACGGTGCGGGCGTTCCGGGCGATGGGCATCCGGATCGGCGAACAGCCGGACCATCTCCGGGTGTACGGAAAAGGCCTCTGGGGTCTCGCGGAACCGGAGCGCCCACTCGACTGCGGGAACTCTGGAACCGGCATCCGCCTGCTCACCGGCCTGGTGGCCGGTCAGGATTTCTTCACGGTGCTGACCGGGGATGAATCGGTTCGGCGCCGGCCGATGGGGCGCGTGGTCAAACCCCTCCGGGAGATGGGCGCCCTGATCGCGGGCCGCAAGGGCGGAGAGTTGGCTCCGCTGGCCGTCTCGGGCAGCCGCCTGCACGGCATTGCCTATCGCTCTCCTGTGGCCAGCGCCCAGGTGAAGTCAGCCCTGCTGCTGGCGGCTCTCTCGGCCGAGGGCGTGACACGCATTACCGAGCCGCACCGGTCCAGGGATCACACCGAGCGCCTGTTCCGGTATTTCGGGATTCCCATCCAGGAGGACGGCTCGACCGTGGTCCTCCCCGGGCGTCCATCCGTCGGCTGGACAGGGAAAGAGCTGCCGCTCCCGGGCGATCTCTCGGCGGCGGCCTTCTTCGTGGTCGGCGCGTCCATCGTCCCCGGCTCCGACCTCACCATCACCGGGGTGGGGATCAATCCGACCCGCACCGGGCTGGTCGAGGCCTTGACCGAGATGGGCGCGGATATCCAGGTACTGAACAGACGGGAGCAAGCGGGAGAACCGGTCGCCGATCTCCGCGTGCGCTCCGCCGCCCTCCACGGCATCCGCATGGGGGCGGAGCGAATTCCCGAGACCATCGATGAGTTCCCGATCCTGTGTGTCGCCGCGGCCCTGGCCGAGGGTGAAACCGCCATCACCGGCGCCCAAGAGTTGCGGGTGAAGGAAAGCGATCGGATCGCGACCATGGCGATGGAGCTGGGGAAGATGGGCGCCGCCATCACCGAAACGCCGGACGGGCTGACCATCCGAGGCGCCAGCCGGCGAGACACCCGCCGGCTCCGAGGCGCCTCGTGCCACAGCCATGGTGACCACCGGGTGGCAATGTCGCTCGCGATCGCGGGGCTGGTCGCGGATGCTCCCACTCGCATCGAAGATGTCGGCTGCATTGAGACGTCGTTCCCCGGATTCGAAGGCAAGCTATTGGATTTATTGACACAATCTGGTCGAGGTCTATAATAGGCAGCCGGCGGGCCGATAAGCCTGAGTCGCGTCTGATCGTCACCATCGATGGCCCCGCTGGGGCAGGGAAAAGCACCGTCGCTCAGCGGCTCGCCTCGCGTCTGGGGTACGTCTATCTCGACACCGGTGCGCTCTACCGGGCTGTGGCCTGGAAGGTGAGAGCGGCCGGCGTCAGCCCCGCGGATCAGCAGGCGGTGTCTCGGCTGCTGGCGGGCACCCGCGTCACGATGCAGCATGACCCCGGCCGCGTCGTGGTCTTGGTGGACGGCCAGGATGTCACCGAGGAGATTCGGACTCCGGAGATCACTGAATTGGCCTCTGTGGTGGCGGCCATCCCGGCGGTGCGCGAGTGGTTGCTGCCGGTCCAGCGCCGGATCGGCGCGAGTGGCGGCGTCGTGGCGGAAGGACGGGACCTCGGGACGCGTGTCTTTCCGGCCGCGCACGTGAAATTTTTTCTGGAAGCCGACATGGACATCCGCGCGGCGCGGCGGCATGCGGAGTTGGCGGCGGCCGGCCACGCCGTCCCCATGGCCCAAACGCGGCAAGACCTTGATGGCCGCGACGCACGGGACCGCTCTCGTCACCTGGCGCCATTGGTGGCGGCGGCAGATGCCTGTGTGATCGATACGACGACCTTGACGGCGGATCAGGTGGTGGACCGGATGATGGCTGTGATCGCGACCAAGCTGTGAGCGCGGTAGGGTATGGCTTCCTCTGGCTGGTGTGCAATGCGGTGGGCCGGCTCCTGTTCCGGTACCGGGCGATCGGACGTGAACATATCCCGAAGCACGGAGGAGTGCTGGTGGCAGCCAACCACGCCAGCTTCCTCGACATCCCCCTGCTGGGCTGCGGGATCTCGCGACGAGTCGCCTTCCTCGGCCGACAGGACCTCTTTCCGGTCCCGGGACTCAGGTGGCTGGTTCAGGGGCTCGGCTGGATTCCGATCCGGCAAGACCGGCTGGACCGCGAAGGGTTTGGAACAGCGATCCGCTTGATCAAGGAAGGGAAGATCGTGGCGATTTATCCAGAGGGCACCCGGTCTCCCGACGGCGCCTTGCAGCCGGGAAGACCGGGGATCGGACTCCTCGTCGCCGAAACCGGCTGCCCGGTCGTCCCCGCCTACATCGCCGGGACGTACGAGGCGCTGCCCACGGGAGCGGCCTGGATCCGCTTGCATCGAGTGACGGTGACCTACGGAGAGCCCATCGATTTCTCGGTGGACGCGCCGCGCGACTCGGGGAAAGAGTTTTATCAACATGTCAGCCGGACCGTGATGACACGGATCGCTGCGTTGGGGCGCGTCGCGCCTCCGACGGTTCCATCGGCACCCGCCGAAAGAGCCGTGCGTTCAGAACGGTGCCCGGCAGCCAGGCCTTACAATGCTGAGTAAGGCCGCGGCCTCGTCAACCTCGGCACCGACCGCAGTCGGAGGGTTAGGACTATTCGCATGAACATGGCGTCAAAGCAGACAGACGAACAGTTGGATCGGGGGGCCCTGGCCGCCCTGTACGAGGAGACGTTCCGGAACTTTGAAGAGGGGAGCATCATCGAAGGCCGGGTCGTCGCGATCAGCAAGGACAAGGTGGTCGTGGATATCGGCTATAAGTCCGAGGGAATCATCCCGGCGGACCAGTTTTCCGGTGAAGAGCTGCAGGCACTTAAGATTGGTGATCGCCTGCAGGTCTATATCGAGGAACGGGAGGACGCCGACGGGAACCTGATCCTGTCCAAAGAGAAAGCGGACAAGATGAAGGTCTGGGAGGACCTGGAGAAGGCGTACAAAGACGAGAAGATCGTCGAGGGGCGAATCCTTTCGCGCATCAAGGGCGGGATGATGGTGGACATCGGCGTCAAAGCCTTCCTTCCCGGTTCCCAGATTGATCTGCACCCGGTGCGCGACCTCGATGGGCTGGTCGGGAAATCGTTCCCCTTGAAGATCATCAAGATCAACCACCGGCGCGGGAATGTGGTGGTGTCCCGTCGGGTGCTGCTCGAAGAGTCCCGAGACCGGAAGCGACAGACGACGCTCTCGAGCCTCAAGGAAGGACAGTTGAGCCAGGGCACGGTCAAGAACATCACCGACTACGGGGCCTTCATCGACCTGGGGGGCATCGACGGCTTGCTCCATATCACCGACATGTCGTGGGGCCGGGTCGGTCACCCATCCGAGATGTTCGTCATCGGTGACAAGGTGGAAGTGATGGTCCTCAAATATGACCGCGAGTCCGGCCGGATCTCCCTGGGCGTGAAACAGAAGAGCTCAGACCCCTGGACGAACGTGGCGACCAAGTATCCGGTCGGCTCCCGCGTACGCGGACGTGTCGTCAGCTTGACCGACTACGGGGCCTTCGTCGAACTGGAACCCGGCGTCGAGGGCCTGGTGCACGTGTCGGAAATGTCGTGGACGCACGAGGTGAGGCATCCCTCGCGCCTGGTGTCGGTCGGCGATCAGATTGAAGCCGCCGTGTTGAACGTGGACGCGAACAGCCGGAAGATCTCATTAGGGATGAAGCAGACCGCTCCGAACCCGTGGGACATGGTCGAGACGAAGTACCCCAGCGGGACCCGTATCGAAGGGAAGGTCAAGAGTCTGACCGACTTCGGCGCCTTTATCGGCCTGGAGGAAGGGATCGATGGGTTGATCCACATCTCCGACATGTCCTGGACCAGGCATATCAAGCATCCCTCGGAGCTGTTTAAGAAAGGGCAGAAGATCGAGGCGGTGGTCCTGAGGATTGACAAGGACAAAGAGCGGCTCTCCCTCGGCTACAAGCAGTTGACGCGCGATCCGTGGGAGGAGGAGATCCCCCAGCGCTATAAGGTGGGGACCACCGCCCTCGGCAGAGTGACGAAGCTCACGGACTTCGGCGTGTTCGTCGAGCTGGAAGGCGGCGTGGAAGGGCTGATTCACATCAGCGAGACGGGGCTTGAACCGCAGGCTCGGCTGGAGGACAAGTTCAAACTCAACGATACGGTGTCCGCCAAGATCATCAAGACGGATCGCGAGGAACGAAAGATCGCGCTCAGTCTTCGGGAACAGCAACTGGATGCGGAGCGGAAACAGGTGGACGAGTTCCATGCGACCCAGGGCGCGGTCGACCAGAGCCTGGGCCGCACGGCCCAAAAGACGAAGCAGCGACCCGACGCTGACTCGGGGGACCCTGACGCCACGTCGTAATCAGGCATTGAAGCCGTGCCGGAAGAAACGTCACAACCCGTTCGCCGCAGGAAGCCCATCCGGTTGATCCTGTGGAGCCTGCTCGCGGGCCTGCTGGTCGTGTTTCTGGCGACCGCCCTGTGGCCCGACCTGGATCTCTCCGGAGAGGATCGGATCGCGTTGATACGCGTGGAGGGCGTGATCCTGGACGCGCAGCAGACGGTCGGCGACCTGAAGAAGTTCGGAGACAGCCCGTCGGTCAAAGCGATCGTGCTCCGCATCGACAGTCCCGGCGGCGGTGTCGTGCCGTCCCAGGAGATCCACGATGCGGTCATGCGCGTCCGCAATAAGCAGAACAAGGCCGTCGTCGCGTCCATGGGAACCGTGGCCGCCTCGGGGGGGTACTATATCGCTGCCGCGACCGACCGTATTATCGCCAACCCCGGCACGCTCACCGGGAGCATCGGGGTCATCATGGAGCTGGCCAATCTGGAGGGCCTCCTCAAAAAAATCGGCGTGGAGAACGTCGTCGTCAAGAGCGGTCGGCACAAGGATATCGGCTCCCCCTTCCGAAAGATGAGCGACGAAGACCGCCGTATCCTCCAGTCGGTCATGGACGACGTACACACCCAATTCATCGAGGCGGTGGCGGAAGGGCGCTCGCTCGACGTCTCGGATGTCCAACCGTTGGCCGACGGACGCATTTTCACGGGCCGACAAGCCAAGGAAATCAAGCTGGTGGATGAACTCGGCGACCTGGACGATGCGATCAGGCTCGCCGCGGATCTGGCCGGGATCGAGGGAGAACCCAAAGTCGTGGAACCACGGAAACGGTTCTCAGTGCGGGAGTTGATCGAGAGCCGCCTGTTCGGGACGCTCCCCCGCTTCGATTTCCAGACCGGCGTCAGTCTCAAGTACCTGATGGCATTCTGATTCTTTCGGCGCGCTCCCGCGGCCGGCGCCACGCGGACATGAACGGGCCCCTGGACAGCGGGGAGCAGGAAGCTCGGCAAGGAGGACGACGCATGACGAAAGCACAGATCATCGAGAGAGTGTCAGAGCAGGTGCCGACCCTCACCAAGCGGCAGGCCGAGATCGTGGTCAACACGATCTTCAACAGCGTCCGCAATTCCCTCCAGAAGGGGGATAAGACCGAGATTCGAGGGTTCGGCAGCTTCCGCCTGCGCAACCGCCGCATGAAGGAGGGGCGCAACCCCAAGACCGGTGCCACCGTGTCCGTCCCAGCCAAGAAGGTGCCGTTTTTCAAAGCCGGCAAGGAATTAAAAGAACTCCTGAACAAATAGCCGGCTTGGCAGAAAGTCCCCCATGAGTCTCTTCGAGTCCAAGGAACAGGCCCCCTCCTCCGAGATCGTCTGGACGGAGGAAGCCCTCAAACGGATGGAGCGGGCGCCGGTGTTCCTCCGTGGGATGGTGAGACGGCTGGCCGAGAAGAAGGCCCGTGAACTCGGGTACCCCGAGATCACCGCGGAGATTCTGGACCGGTTCAAGAGCCAGATGATGGGCCGGATGGGGGGCGAAGCAGGCCTGGCGGCCGCCGCCGACCAGATTGAAAAGGGGAAAGTGCCCTGGACCGCGGCGGCACGGGCGCGACTCGACACCGTCCCGGCATTCATGCGACAGATGATTCAGCAGATCGCCGAAGAGCTGGCGCTGGAACGCGGTCATCTGGAGGTCAACGTCGAGCTTCTCGACAAGGTGGAGGCGCTCGGCGACGTGCAGGAACAGGCAGGACCGCCGATGGAGTGGACCGACGGAGCACGGGCTCGGCTGCAGGACAAGATCAAGAACACGCCCCCGATCGCCATGGACTTCGTGACCGACATGCTGAAACGGGACACCGAGGACCTGGCCCGAGGGAAGGGACTGGCCCGGATCGACGAAGCGGCGCTCGTCCAGCTCTGGGATGCGCCTCTGGAACGCGTGCTGTGGACCGACGACGCGTGGAAACGGTTACTGACCGCGCCTGATTTCGTACGCAGCGGGATCCGCAAGGCTGCCGAGCGCCGGGCGCGGAAGATGGGGTTGAAAGAAATCGATTCGGAACACCTCACGAAGTTCCGGAATGAGGCCATGATGAAAGCGGTCAAGCGCATCCGGAGCTTCGGGTACCGGGAACTCACCTTCGATGCGTTCGAAGACGCCTTGGAGAAAGTGAAACGGCTGCAGGGCAACGAGCAGGCTGAGCAGCGCCTCGCCGAGATCCGCGAGTACATGAAACGGAAGCCGGCAGTCGGCGTGCTGGGCGAAGAGCTGATGGAACGATTCCGGAAGTACCTGAAAGGCGAAGGAACGCTGTAGTCCGCCCACTCTCCCTCCCCCTTGAACTCTCCCAGAAACCCGCGCGGTTGAACGAGCCCCGCCCAGGGTGTAGAGTGAAATCAGGCGGCCCCGTGTCCAGCGTGGAGCCTCTGATGAGAACGTGGTGCGTCGTTCTGGTTGTCGTCTGGGTGGGGGGGTGCGCATCCGCGATGAAGCGGGATGGCCAGTGTCTGGCCAGCCTGGCCCCTGAGTTCGTGAACGCGCACGAAGAACTCGCCTCGCTGGAGGCGTCCTGGCGGGCGGCGCTGCGCAGACGCGATGTTGAACTGGGCAGCCTGCTTCCCCCGTTTGCCCCGAAGCCCGACCACCCGGTGTCCCCCTTGGTTCCCCTTCCGCCCGAGTCGGACCTCGTGGCCCGTCAGGAGCAAGCGCGCCGAGCCGAAGGCCGGGCCTACGCCGATTTGATGGATGCCAAGGTCCGCCACCGGCCCACGCTGGAGTGGTATGGAAAGGTCTCTGAACGGTTCCGCACGCGCCTCGATGAGGAACAAATCCTGTCCGAGGTCCGGATGGTGCTCGTGACCGGACCGGGACTGATCTTCTACCCGATCGTCCACTGGAACATCCATTCCGTCATGTGGGACGGCACCGACCCGGACGCCGAGTCCGATCCCGTCACGCGGTATTGCGCCGACCGGCTCTCGAAGCCGGTCGCCTCCGCTGCACACCCGCTGGGGCAAGGCGAATGATCCACCCAGCCTTTCCCCCGCTCGTGGCGGATCGTTGCCCGCCTGCGGCGGGATGGGATGCCTGCAAGAAGGTGGAACCAGCTGTCAATGGGAGGCGGGCTGCTTGGGCCAGAATTTGTGTCTGATCTGGGGAAGCTGGACGTTTTCATAATTCGGGATGTCGTACAAACACCGGTCGATGATCTGGACCTCCTCCTCCGTCAAATCCAGCCACACCTTTTTCTTCCAAAACTGATCCAACGTGAAGTAGTCTCCCGTCTGCGGTCGCTCGGCGAGGAGAGCCTGCATCTTCTTGAAGCCCGCCGTGTCAGTTCCCGGGACCCGACCGTTGTTCTTGTCGATGCACCATTTGACGACTTCCGCAATTCCGTACATCGTCAGTTCAATCTTGACCATGTCGTCCATAAAGCCTCCTCAAAACCTCCTCAAACCGTTTCAGCGTGGCGCTATTCTACTCCAGTCATGCGCCGTTCTTCTAGTGGGGGGGCACCGAGGGGTCCGGAGCCTTGACCAACCCCGTTGTGCGCCGCTAGGAGCGCTCCCAACCAGAACCGGCGGGGGCGCTGCCGGGACAGCCGGGCCGTGCATCACCATTGCGGAACCGCAAACGGCCTCGGTATACTCGCCTGGCAACCAGGACCGCTTGGGAAAGTCCCGTGCTGACGAGCCTGATCCCAAGCGGCCCTCTCCAGTACCTCTCATGCAACAGACCGTTCCGGCGCGTATGGCGTGTGCCCACGGAATCGCCCTCCGAGTCCTGCTGGCAGTGGGGGTTGTGGCGGTCGGTGGGTGCACTCAAAAAGATGCCTACGTCCCGCCGGATCTCTTCTACCTCTTTGCCTCGTACGCCGTGGGGAAAAACCCCACCTCGGTCACGACGGCGGATTTCAACCAGGACGGGTTCACTGACCTCATTACCACCAACATCGGCAATAATTCGCTGTCCGTCCTCTTCGGCAACGGGGACGGCACCTTCAAGGAGCCAGTCACCCTGAACGTGGGGAAGGAGCCCCGGGCGCTAGCGCTCAATGACTTCAATGGGGACGGATACGTGGACGTGGCGGTCGCCTGCTCGGGCAGCGATCAGATCGCGATCTTTCTGGGCCTGGCGAACGGAACGTTCGGAGTGGGGGCGCGCTATACGATCCATCGCGCCCCGGTGTCCATCGTGAGCGGTGATTTCAACGGTGATCAGAAGCCGGATCTCATCGCGGCCTTACGCAACGACAAAGTGAAGGTGTTCTTAGGGAATGGGGACGGCTCCTTTGTGGAGGGCCCGCTCTACGAGTATGGCGATACCCCCACCTCGATTGCGGTGGGAGATCTGAACCGGGACGGAAAGCTGGATGTGGCCGTGACCAACGGGGGCCCCATGAGCAGCGCCGTCTCGATCTGGTTGGGGAACGGCAACGGCACCTTCCGCGAACCGACCGACTATCGGACCGGCAAACGGCCGCTGGTCGTGTCGTTTGCCGACTTCAACAACGACCGGATGGCGGATCTCCTGGTCATTAACGGAGAGATGGACACCATCACCACGTTCCTCGGGAACGGGAACGGCACCTTCCAAGGAGGCAAAGAGTCCGGGGCCGATGCGGGGCCCGTGCACGGCCTGGCCAGAGACTTCGATGGCGATCGATTCCCCGACGTCGCGATCGTCAACATCCAGTCCAATGACCTTTCCATCCTCTACGGACGCGGGGATGGAACCTTCCGCTACCCACCCATGAACTATCGAACGAAAGGGGGACCGTTTGCCGTGGCCACCCTGACCCTCAGAACGAACGAGACGGAAGAGCCGGGGCTGGTCACCGCGAACAACGGAGCCGGGAGCATCTCGATTTTCTTGCACCGAGGCCTGAAAGCGATCGCCCCTCCACGTGGTCCCTCCGCCTCCTGATTCACCTCGCTGCCCCCTCAACTGCGCGCGTCTTGTTGCCTTGTTGTCCCGATCTCCTTTGGAAGGGTGCCCGTGTTGGTCCGACTGCGGCCGTCGAGCGAGGGCCTTCTGAGGCCGCGCGCTCCGGGAGCAAAGGACCGATACGGGCGCCCTTCCAACGCCCCCTCTCTTTTCTCCCCTTTTCTTGACAGGTCCAGACCGGTGGGCTAGATTGGCCGCATGCAGTCCCGTAGCGCTGTGTGAGGCGGGCTGCCCCTTTCGGCGAAGGACGAGGAAGTGTGAGGAGATTCAACTGGTGGTTCGGCATGGGATCGCTCACAACCTTGTCGGTGCTGATGGTGGAGGGAGGCGTTCGGGATCTTCTGTACGAAACGCATCCGGCGGGGAGCGCCAGCGCGTTGTTGACGTTTGCGATCACGATCGCCGGCGGAGGTCTGCTGGCCGGCTGCATCGCGCTGATTATGAACCGTCTCCGCTGAGCCGCTTGACACTCTGAGGCACTCTACGGTAGAAGTCGCCTGACCTGTGTCGGCCGTTGAGCGCATGACCGTGCCGGGAGAGTCGACGACCCCGATCGAAGATGAACTGCCTGAAGTGCAAAGGATTCATGATGGTGGAGCGGCATTACACGCTGCTCAACCGCCGCTTGTACGCACGCTGCCTGAACTGCGGCTTCTGGCTGGACCTGGCGGACCTCCTGAGGTTCTTCCACAAGGTCCTCGACACCGGGTTCCGCGGCGCCAAGGTTCGTGAGACCTTCACGCTGTAGCCCCACCGGATGCATCCCGATCATCTCCGACAGCCTCCTCAGTCGCGCTCCTCGGCGGAGCATCAGTGGCCGCTGATGATTCCAGCAGCCATCCTCGTCGCGATGTTCTGGATGTCTTCCCCGTCCCGAGCCGAGACCTATCCGCCTCCTCCTCCGCTCATGTCTTCCGCCGGATTCTCCGCCGGCCTGAAGTCCATCCATCCGTTGCTGGGGGCACGCCCGATCGCCCAAAGCGTCCTTCTCAAAGACCTGACCACAGGGCAGACCATCTATGAGTTCGAAGCCGACCGTCGGCTTTCGCCCGCCAGCCTCACCAAAGTGATGTCGGCGCTGGTGATCCTGGAATATGGGCACCTGCAAGACTATGTGAGCGTCAGTCGCAAGGCCGCATCCGCGCGAAAGACTCGCTTGAGGCTCCGCGCCGGGCAGGTCTTCACGCTGGAGGATCTCGTGAAGGCGATGCTGATTACCTCGGCGAACGATGCGTGCCTGGCGGCCGTCGAGCATGTGGCGGAATCGGAAGAGTGGTTTGTCCTGCTGATGAATACGAAGGCTCGGGCGCTCGGCCTCCTGGATACCCACTTCAGTAACGCCTGCGGTTTCGATGCCCCCGATCACTACTCGACTGCGGCGGACCTGGCCACGTTAAGCGAGTTTGCCCTGCAACACCCTGTCTTCAAGGCCTTCGTGAAGTCAGAGCTGGAGATCATCACGGCGATCAATGTGAACCGGTCCTATCTCCTCAGGAACACGAACCGCCTGCTCGGCCGCGTGCCGGGTGTCGAGGGCGTGAAGACGGGCTTCACCTCAAAAGCGGGGCGGTGCCTGATCGCCAAGGTCTCCCAGAACGGAAAACAGCTTCTCCTAGTGCTGCTCCACACCACTCGTCGCTGGAACACCGCCTCAAACCTGATTCAATACGGATTCCAACGGCTCGACACCGCGACCGGCGCGATGCAATAGCCGCTCAGAGCGGGACTTCCGGGGGAACCGGGGGGTCTGCGTCGGGAAGGATCGAGCGGCGTCCGGCGGCGTTCGATCCGCCGGCCTCGCCTATTGCGGGAGCGCGAACTCGACGTTGACGTCCTTGCCCAGGTAATTGACGACAAAGCCCTGCTTTTCGTAGTTCATCGCGGCTCCCATCACGTTCTCATCCCCAAAATCTTCTTTGCCGAGAAGTTTGCGAATCTCGTCCGGACTCTCGCTGTTGAGAATATTGCGAAAGATTCCCCTCGCTTTGAAGGCAAAGCGGTTATTGATGAAAATAAGGTCAACCTTTCCATCGAGCAAACGAACACCCGCCATCGGACCGGTGGGTTTGCGCTGATCCAGCAGCAGGACGAACGTCGCCTCCTGTTCAACCTTCACCCCCGGAATCTTCTCGTTCACCAGGACATCCAAGGCCTTGCTCTCTGCGTCGCCGAGCTTCACCCCAAACAATGAGATGTCCGTGCTCTTGAAGAGCTTGGGGTCCATCACGTCGTTCTTGGTGAGCTCGTAGGGTTCGGCCCCGGCCACGAGGGGCATCCCTGCGATGAGGGTGAGCCCCAACGCGGCGAGCAAGACTGGCACTCGTCGTCCTCTCATCGAATCCTCCTTGACCACGGAACCCAAGCCTCCACGTTGAGGCACGGCTTCAGCCACCGGGACGAGCCACGCAAAAACCGGCAGCATTCTAGCCGACGAAATCCGAACTTGCAAGGTAACCCAGGGCCCCCTCGTCAGTCCACGTGGAGCCGGCTCCGTCTTCTCCCGGTCTGGCCCGGGCTAGCCCGCATTATTCATGAAGGTTCGTGGCGTCCACCCCTTGCATTCCCTCAGAGCAAGGGGTACCCGGCAGTCGCGCGCGAGGGGGACCCGTTGCTCTCCTCGTTGCAATGGGTCAGGGAGGAGCCGCGAAGGAGGGAGGCATACTCCCCCGGCAGTACGTTGACCGACTGAGCGGCGAGCCCGCCCGCCATACCAAGCTTCGCTTGAACCGCTGCGTTCGATCAAATCTCAGCGGATGAGCACTTTGCCTCCAGTAGGCTTAGATTCCTGGCAGGCTTGTCGTAGCAGCGAATCCCGGGTACCCGTTGCTCTGCTTGAATGCAACGGGTGAACAGCAGAAGCGTTCATGAATAATGCGGGCTATAGACGATGGGGGGTCTCGAGAAGCATCGTGGCGAGCGTTCGCAGCCGGTCAAAGTAGGGACTGGCCTCCGCTGCGAGGTCGGGCAAGAGCCCGTTGAGATCGGCAAGACAGCTTTCCAGGATCTCGACACGCTGCGGATCCAGTCCGTTCTCGGACTCCAAATAATAGGTGACACACCCGCTGATCACGGTATCCAACGTCATCAACTGTCCCTCGTTCAGGTCGGTGAACGTCGGCCACCTTGCCTCCCGGTGCAGGTGCCACAGCGAGACGAGGTCGTGCATGGGGCTCCCTTACCCTTTCAGTCGCTCCCCAGCCAGCCCAGCGCGCGCAACAAGAGCAATGCCAGGGTGCACAGCCCCAATCCCCAAAACCGGTAATCCACATCCTCGCGTCCCAAGCACCATCCCACCACCCACTGCCTCCACTGCTCGGGGCCGACAGCGAGAAACACACCTTTCATCACCATAGCGGCGCCCGTGATAATCCACAGCGGCTGGTAGTGGAGCCCTTCCGTGCCCAGGAGCAGGAGAATGCCCAAGCAGGCGGCCACACCCTCCAGCCGCAGCATCGCGGGCGAGAGGGTCAGCACTTCCTGCAGACGCGTGATCACGTGGCGGGGCGCCAGCAGGAGCGCGACCCCGTCAGCCATCCAGACCCCGGCGATGGCGGCAAGCAGGTAGTTCATAATTTAGCCGTCGCTCGTGAAGCGTCTCTCGTATCTCGTCCCGCGCTTCACCGGGGACCCGTTGCAGTCCCGGAGGGCACCCGTTGCACTCTTAAGAGCAACGGGTCCCCGGTGCCCCGCTTCACGGGCTTATGGGTAGAGGCCGCGAGCCAGATGAGCCTGGGCCACCTTGTCGATGCCGCTCATGAGGGCGGCCATTCGCATGGTCGCTCGCTGGGCCGTGGAGAATTGCAGGGTGCGATGGAACGCCGCCGTGATGATTTCGTGCAGCCGGTCGCGAATGTCCTGTTCCTTCCAGAAGAAGCGCTGCGCGTCCTGAACCCACTCGAAATAGGACACGATGACCCCGCCCGAGTTGGCGAGGATATCCGGAATGATGAAGACGCCTTTATCGGTCAAGATTTGATCCGCGTCCAGCGTCGTCGGCCCATTGGCCCCTTCAGCCAAGATCCGGCACCGGAGCTTGGGGGCGTTCTTATGCGTGATCTGCTCCGAGAGCGCCGCCGGAACCAGCACCGTGCAGTCCAATTCCAACAACTCCTCGTTGCTGATCCAGTCCCCCATCTTGGTCTCGCGGAGGGGCTGACCATCTACGCGGACGCGTCGGAGCAACTCGGGAATGTCCAAGCCCTTCGCGTTGTAGAGGCCGCCCGTGACATCGCTCACCGCGATGACCTTGGCGCCGGCTTCCCGGATGATCCGTGCGGTGTTCGACCCGACGTTGCCGAATCCCTGCACCGCGACCGTCGCGTTCTGGATGCCCAGCCGGAGATGCTGCATCGCCTCCAGCGTCACGTCGACCACACCGCGGCCCGTGGCCTCCTCGCGCCCGAGGCTGCCGCCGATGGAAAGCGGTTTGCCGGTCACGCTCCCTGGAACGGCGAAGCCCACCTGCTGGCTGTACGTATCCATGATCCAGGCCATCACTTGGGCATCGGTGCCGACATCAGGGGCGGGAACGTCCTTGTCGGGACCGATGAGGGGAAAAATCTCGGCTGCATACCGCCGGGTGAGTCGCTGCAACTCGCCGCGCGAAAGCTTCTTCGGAGCAACCCGCACGCCGCCTTTCGCCCCGCCGTACGGCAGCCCGGCCAGCGCGCACTTCCATGTCATCCACATGGCGAGCGCCGCCACCTCCCCCAGGTTCACGTCGGGATGGTAGCGAATCCCCCCCTTCGAGGGACCTCTGGAGGTGTCGTGCTGGACGCGATAGCCGGTAAACATCTTGACCGTGCCGTCGTCCATTCTCACGGGGATGCTCACGATGAGCGAGCGCTCCGGCATCTTCAATCGCTCGTGAAGATTCGGATCCAAGCGCATCATGGCGGCCGCCTGATCGAACTGCGCGACGGCCAGGCGGTACGTGGGGTTGTTCAGCTCATTCACGGGTTCCCTCCGTTGGCGTCAAGCCTGGCACGAACACCACGATCACAGGCTGGGGCGGATGCAGGTCTCGCGGGGATCCCCTGGTCCCCGCAGCCGGACTCGTGCTCGGTCCATGCCAGTCCAAACAGATCCGCGAACACCTCCGCGAGCCGCCGCCGGACCAGGGAGACCTCAAGCGGTCGGCCCAGGACCTCGGCCATCGACGTCACGCGGCATTCGGCGATCCCGCACGGCACGATGCGGTGGAAGGGGGCCACATCGAGCATGACGTTCAAGGCGAACCCGTGCATCGTGATTCCTCGGACGATCCGCACACCCAGTGCGGCGATCTTCATCCTCTCTCGGTCCCCGACCCAGACGCCCGTCAGCTTGTCGATGCGCCGGCCTGTCATGCCCCACTCCGCCAGAGTCCGGATCAGAACCTCTTCAAGGGCCCGCATGTAGGCCTTGGGCCCTGCGAAGAAGCGCCCGAGGCGAAGAATCGGATACCCGACGATCTGGCCGGGGCCGTGATAGGTCACCGACCCCCCTCGCTCGACCCGGTAGACCGGGTAGCCCGCCTTCCGGAGGTTCCCCTCGTCGCCTCCCCAATGACTCTCCTGCCCGCTCCGACCGATCGTGTACACCGGCTGGTGTTCGAGCAGGACGAGGGTGTCCGGTCGGCGATCAGCCAGCCGCTCCTCGACCAGGGCTCGTTGCAGCTCCCAGGCGGTGCCATAGGGAACCTGATCGAACGTCATCAACACGCCAGGACGCTTCACGACAGTCTGCTGTTCACCAGACCGAACATCTCGCCCGTCGAACCGGTTCGTGGGTGGCGTGAACGAAGGGAAGGCAGATCACTTTCTTCGACAACATGATCCGGCGCGAGACGCCGACTCGCCGTGGTCAGACTATACCATAGCCCCTGGAGCCCGGCAACGAGAACGGACGACCTCCACCGCGCGATGACCATCATCCTCGTGACTCCGCTGAGCCTGCCGGCGTTACCGAGACGCGTGTGGAGAGGAGACGCGAGGCAGCAACACTTCAGAGAAGTGGCCCTGTTTCCCGAACACCGTGAGCTGAGCCGGCAGCTGGACGCCTGCCTGCAGAAAGGCGTGCCAAAAATCGCCCATGTTGTAGATCTGGGTGGCATCGACCGCGGTGACGACGTCCCCGTCTTGAAGCCCTGATTTGGCCGCCGGCTTGAGCGGGTCCACCTGAACGGCCAAGACCCCGCGATCCACGTACAGATTGAAGCTGGCCGCCACGCTGGGCGTCACCGTAACCGGGATAAACCCAAGATCCGGACGAAACACGGATCCCCTCACCAGCATCGCCTGAATGTTCGGATACGCGGCGTCGATCGAGATCGCATAACTGATCGCCTGGGCTGAAGGAGCGACGGCCACGTTGATCCCCACGACGCGTCCCGATAAATCCACCAACGGGCCTCCGCTGCTGCCCGGGTTGATCGCCGCATCGGTTTGAATCAGGTCGTACAGCGTCTCTCCGTTCGGGGCCAGGATCGAACGATCCAGCGCGCTGACCACGCCGACCGTGACGGTAGATCCCCCCTTCAGGGCAAACGGATTGCCGATCGCGACGACCGTCTCGCCGATTTGCAGCGTCGAGGACTGGCCCAAGCGGGCTTCGACGAGGTCCTGCGCTTCAATTTTGATCAGCGCCAGGTCCAACAGAAAATCCCGTCCGACGACGCGGCCCGGAGTGAGCTTCCCCGTCGGCAGACTGATGACCACGGTCTTGGTCCCCTCAACCAGATGATTATTGGTGAGGATGTATCCCTTCTCGTCCACGATGAAGCCGGACCCGGACCCAGAGGGCGACGTATGCTGGAAGGGGCTCGGTGGAGCTCCGCGAGTCATGACCGTGACGACAGAGGGCCTGACCGCCGCCACGACGGCGGGGACCGTCATCGCTTTGTCCTTGGCCTGGTTGGAGCTATCCTCGGACAGGGCGTGAGTCGCCAGCCACGGCGCGACGGTCAGACAGACGGCTGCGCGCACCGCCGCCCAGGCAATCCGACTGATGGAGTCCCGACGCCTCACGGTCATCACGGCCTGCTCCCTTACCGAACAGTTTCTTGTTCGGCTCTGCCGCATTCTCTCACAATCGAGCCAAAGTCAAAAGCCACTCCCGGGTCTAGAAATTTGCTCTCCCGGGTTTCAAGGAAATGCTGCCTCGGCTCACGAAGGGCGGAGAGGCGGGGCGGCCAGGCTAATCCCCCCGTGCTCGCAGAACGTGAAGAGGTGGAAGGGCGCCCGTGTCGGTCCTGTGCTCCCGGAGCCCGCGCGCTCAGAAGCACGCTCGCTCGACGGGCGCAGTTGGACCCACACGGGCACCCTTCCACTGGATAGTTGGACAAGAACACAACAAGATGCGCACAGTTGGGGAGCAACCAGGCCGCCCTCTGAGAAGAAGGTGACAAGCGAGCCTGCACGGAGCGGAATGCCTCGCCCTGACGGCCTGGACCTAACCCGCAAGATTTCAAAAGCGCCTGAAAACTACACGGGCGAGGTACTCGACCTCGCCCGTGTCAGCCACCCGGAGTATTCTTGGCGTGCTTATTGGATCGCGGCAAACATTTGCCTGATTTCCGGAGTCTTCAGTTTCTTGAGGGCCTTTGCCTCGATCTGGCGGATCCGCTCGCGGGTCACCGAGAGGCTTTGCCCGACCTGCTCCAGCGTACAGGGCTCATCCTGACCGATCCCAAACCGCAACCGGATCACCAGTTGCTCACGGGGGGTGAGCGCCCCGAGGATCCGATCCATCTCACGCGTCAGCTCGGTCCGATGGACGTGAGAATCCGGCGGGACCGCCTGAGAGTCCGCGATGAACTCCCCCAGCAGCGTTTCCCCATCCCCGACCGGATTCTCGAGAGAAATGGGTTCTTGAAAGACTTGCATGGTCTCGTGGATTTTTCCAGGGGGAAGACGCAGCGCGTTCCCGACCTCCTCGGCCCTCGGCTCCCGGCCGAATTGCTGCACCAGCTTGCGCGACGTCCGCAAGATCCGATGCGAGGCCTCGGTCAGATGGACGGGGATTCTAATTGTTCTGGATTGGTCGGCCAGGGCCCGGGTGACTCCCTGACGGATCCACCAGGTCGCATAGGTACTGAACTTGAATCCCTTGCGGTACTGGAATCGCTCCGCCGCCTTCATCAGCCCCATATTGCCTTCCTGAGCCAGGTCCAGCAGCCCAAGCCCTCGCCCCGTGTAGTGCTTGGCGATATCGACGACGAGGCGCAAGTTGCACCGAACCAGTTCATCCTTGGCCTTCTCCAACAAGGCACGGGCTTCGCGCACCTGGCGACGGCACTGCGCGAGACGCTTCCTCCGGGAAGCCGCCACCTTGCTGGAGCCCCTCGCTTCCGCGAGCAGTGAAGCGAGACTGGCTTCCGCTTCGTTCAAGGCGGTCGAGGAGAACCCGCTCAGCCCAAGGATCTCCTGCAACGAGCGCGTCGCGTGCTGGAGTTTCTCGGTCTTCCGCATGCGAGCCGCGATACTGAGGGCGATTCGGAGGACCGCGCGGATGGTTCTGGTGCCCTGGTCGATCTGCTTGGCCAGCGCCACTTCTTCCTGACGGTTGAGGAGGGGGCGCTCTCCAAACGAACGAAAATAGAGGGACTCCAACGCGAGGGAGGTGTCCGGCTTCTCGGAGGCGCTGGGTTGGTCCGACGGAGCCTCGGCGGCACGAGCATCCTTCGAGGTGCGTTCAATAATCTCTAAGATATCACTAGCTTCCGGATCGTCGGTCTCTGGATCCGGTGCGAGGGGTTGCTCTCGCTCTTGGTCTTCACGTGAAAGATCGTCTTTTCTCATGGCATCACCTTTCCGGTCCTGCAAGGAAGGATTTTCGCTTTATAGAACATTAGAGGCCGGCCACTCCGGAAAGGATTCACCCACCTGCAGAGCGGCGAGGTTGGCCTATCTTAACGCCATGTTATGGCGAGACCCTGCCTGGGATTGAGATGCCTGAGGTGCGAAGCCGGGGGCAGAGGGTGCTGCAGGGGATAGATCAGGCGGAGGGCGGCGTGGGAGGGGCACGCCTCGTCAAACCACTGGTTCTGACAGGGTTTTTCTCCGACCTACTCTTTCTTCTGCAACCCTTTCATGAAGGGCGCCAGGATGTCAATCGGGATCGGGAAGATGGTGGTCGAATTCTTCTCGGCGGCAATCTCCACTAAGGACTGAAGATACCGGAGCTGCAAGGCGACCGGGTTCGGGCTGATGAGATTGGCTGCGTCCGCCAGTCGTTGGGCCGCCTGGAATTCGCCTTCTGCATGGATCACCTTGGCCCGCCGCTCCCGCTCGGCTTCGGCCTGCTTGGCGATGGCCCGCTGCATTTCCTGCGGCAGGTCCACATTTTTGACCTCCACGGCCGAGACCTTGACGCCCCAGGGCTCCGTCTGCTGGTCAATGATCCGTTGCAGCTCAGCATTGATATCTTCCCGCTTGGCCAGCAAGTCATCGAGCTGACTCTGACCCAGCACGCTGCGGAGCGTCGTCTGAGAGACTTGGGAGGTCGAGTAGAGATAGTCCTGCACCGCGAGCACGGCCCGCTGCGGGTCCACGACGCGCAAGAAGATCACGGCGCTCACCTTGACCGACACGTTGTCGCGTGTGATCACGTCCTGGGACGGCACCTCCATCGTGACCGTTTGGAGGTTCACTTTCACCATTTGCTGGATAACAGGAACCACGATGCGGATCCCCGGCCCCTTGACGATCTGAAACTTTCCGAGAAAGAAGACGACGAGACGCTCGTACTCCATCACTCTCTTGAAGGTGTACACGATGAGAAATGCGAGGATGACGAACGGCAGAAGAAACTGCATGGCTGGCTCCTTCGTGTGAGATCACTTGTGGCGCGGAGCAACGGTCAGCGTCAAGCCCTTCACGGACTTGACCTCCGCTTCCTCGCCCTGCCGGATCGGCGCCTCGCTGATCGCTTCCCACAATTCCCCTTGGACAAACACCTGCCCGCGCGGCGCGACGTCGGTCCTGGCCAGTGCGATCTCGCCCACCAGCCCTTCGGCGCCCGTCACCGGGGCCTGTCGCATCGTCTTCGCGGCCATCCAGGCCATCCCGAACAAAATCGCCGCCGCCGTGACGACCGTCGGCAGCAGGAAGGACAGGGACACTTGCATGAACGGCGCGTCGGTCTTCACGAGGAGCAGGCCGCCCAGCGTCATCGCGGCGATGCCGCCGAGCGTCAGCAGCCCGTAGCTCGTCACCTTGATTTCAAGGATGAAGAGCACGACCCCCAGCATGATCAACAAGACGCCGGCGTAATTGATCGGCAGCGATTGCAGTGAATAGAAGGCCATGATCAGGCTGATCGCGCCGATGATGCCGGGCAGGATGGCCCCCGGATTGTACAGTTCGGCCAGGATGCCGATCGTCCCGATCGTCATCAGGAGCATGGCAATGTTCGGATCGCTCAAGACTTTGAGCGCCTCCAGGCGCCACCCCATGGGAAATTCGCGAACCGCCGCGCCCCTGGTCTTCAGCACGACGGGGCCGCCGGCCATCACGACTTTGCGACCGTCCAGCATGTCGAGCAAGCTGGTCACGTCCTCGGCTACGAGGTCGATGATCTTCAACGCGAGCGCTTCTTTCTCGGTGACCGACACGCTCTTGCGCACAGCGTCTTCCGCCCACGCGACATTGCGCCCGCGCTGCTCCGCGATCGACTTGATGTAGGCCACGGAATCGTTCTCAACCTTCTCCTTCATGGTCTTGTCCATCTCGCCTCCGCCCATGGCCACCGGATGAGCCGCCCCGATGTTCGTCCCGGGGGCCATCGCGGCAATCTGCGCCGCCAGCGTGATAAAGACGCCGGCGGAAGCCGCGCGTCCGCCGGAAGGAGAGACGTAGACCACCACGGGGAGCGAGGAGGCCGTGATATCCTTGATGATCAGCCGCATCGAGGTGTCGAGGCCGCCCGGTGTGTCGAGTTGGATCACCAGCGCCTGAGCCCCCGCCGTCTGCGCAAAGGCCAAGGCGTCGTGAATGTATTCGGCCGAAACCGGGTTGATGACGCCCTCATAGGTCGCGACCACGACCGGTGAGCCCGCCAGGGCGGCAGGAGGGGTCAACGCCGCCAGGGCAACGAACAGGACAGCGCCGAGCGGTTGGACCATGGACAGGCGGAGACAGTTGGCCGGCTTGCGCCCCGTTGACTCCATGCGGAAACTCCGGTACTTCCTCTCTTTCGCCAACCGAGCGCGCGCGGCAGAACCACGGGGATCATACGGCCCCGGTGTGACCCTGTCAAGGAAGCAAGCGCCAGCACGTAGGATGATGCTGTGTTGAAAACCCCCGGATCTTCTCCTAGAATGGGCGCACGATGAGACGGCTGCAAAACGGCGAGCGCATCCACCTGGTGGACAAGAAGGGGCGGCAATACGCGCTGACGCTGAAGGCCGGTGAGGTCTTCCAGTACAGCGGCGAGACGATCTCGCACGACGCGTTGATCGGCCAGCCGGACGGGGCCTTGATCACGCTCTCGCGCGGGAAGCGCATGATCGCCCTGTTGCCCACCCTGGGCGAGTATGTCTTGAAGATGCCGCGCGGCGCCCAGGTGATCTATCCCAAAGACTTGGCGATCATGACGATGTGGGCGGATGTCTATCCCGGCACCCGCGTGTTTGAGGCCGGGACCGGCTCGGGGGCCCTGACGATGGCGCTGCTCCGCGCCGTCGGGGAGCGCGGCACGGTGATCAGCTACGAGGCCCGGGAAGACTTCGCCCGGACCGCCATGAAAAACATCGAACGCTACCTGGGACCGGTCGCCAACCTGACGCTGCTCAGGCGGGACGCCTACGAGGCCATTGAACCAGAAACCGGCCTGGCCGGGGACCGCTTCGATCGCGTCGTGCTCGATCTCCCGGAGCCGTGGCGGGTGGTCCCCCATGCGGTCCACGCGCTCCGTTCCGGCGGCGTGTATCTGAGCTATGTCCCGACGATCCCCCAGGCGATGCAGACCGTGGAGGCTCTCGAGCGCGCCGGGGTGTTCGGGCTGATCCAGACCTTCGAAACGCTGCTGCGGACCTGGAACATCCAGGGGCGGAGCGTCCGGCCGGACCACCGGATGGTGGCCCACTCAGGATTCATCACGGTCGCCCGCAGGGTCGAGCCCGGGCTCTGGGCGAGCGGATCACCCGGCACCACGCCGGGCGCGCACGAGGAGTCGGACGAGGCGGTGGGCGAGGCAGGGGAGGAAGATGCCGAATGAGTCGCCTGGAGGGGAAAGTGGCCGTGATCACGGGGGGAGGCGTCGGGATCGGCGAGGCGATCGCGAGGCTCTTCGCGCGGGAAGGCGCCGCAGTGGTGATCACCGGCCGGCGCAAGGAGGTGCTGGAGCGGGTCGTCCGGGAGATCGAGCGAGAGAAAGGCCGGGCCCTGGCGGTGACCGGGACCGTGACGGACGAAACGCATGCGCGTGCGGCGGTCGCGCAGGCGGTCCGCGCCTACGGCAAGCTGAACGTGCTGGTCAATAATGCCGGGATCGGCGCCTTCGGCAAGACCCTGCACGAAACAGATGACGCCACCTGGGACGAACTGCTGGCCGTCAATCTGACCGGGGTGTTCCGGATGACCCGGGCGGCGGTGCCCGCGATGTTGAAGACCGGCGGGGGCGCCATTGTGAACATCTCCTCGATCGGCGGCCGAGTCGGCATTCCACTCAGCGCCGCCTACAGCGCCACCAAGGGAGGGCTCGACGCCCTGACTCGATGCCTCGCGATCGACTATGCCAAACAGGGCATTCGCTGTAACGCGATCTGCGCCGGGTTGATCGACACGCCGATGGCGGCGCCTCTGTTGAGCGACCCTGCGCGGACGGCCCAGGTTCTGAGCGCTTATCCCCTCGGCCGGCCCGGCACTCCCGAAGAAGTGGCGAGGCTGGTCCTCTACCTGGCCTCCGACGAGTCGTCCTGGGTGACCGGCGGGATTTTCCCGATAGACGGCGGCAGGACCGCCCAGTAATAGGATGCTGAAAAAGGCCCCCAGCTGTGTTCTCATCACCCGTTGCATGAAGTCAGGCAACAGGTGCTCGTCCGACCACTCAACGTGTCGGACTAAGCCTACTGGAGGCAAAGTAATTCTCCGCTCGCATGTGATCGAAGCGAGCGGCTCAAGCGAAGCTTGGTATGGAGGGCATGCTCATGGACTCGAAGCCCCACCATTTCATGTGGAAGACCGTCATCATCGCCTGGCTGTGTGTGAGCGCGGGCCTCATCGAGATGAGCTCGGTCTGGGCGGAGACCGGCACCGACTTCGCGGGAACCGTCCTCACGGTGGATCCCGCCGCCGGCAAGCTCGCCGTCAAGAAGGAGGGGGGCGGCACCCGGTTTACCTTCGTCGTGAATGACAAGACCCAGTTCAGCGGCCCGGGCCTGAGCAGCCTCAAGGACGTTAAAAAGGACGACAAGGTCACGGTCAATTACGTCGTAACAGGCAGCCAGTACGTCGTGCAAAAGTTAACCAAGAGCAAATAGTTGATGGCTGATGGCTCAGCATGGAAATTAACGCAAAAACCCAACTCTGCGGACTGCTCGGCAACCCGGTGGAGCATTCGCTCTCGCCCGCGATCCACAATGCGGCATTCGAGAAACTGGGCCTGAATTTCGTCTACCTGGCCTTTCGGGTCGAGGACATTGCCGGGGCGATCCGAGGGATTCGGGCCCTCGGCAATGTGCGCGGCTTCAGCGTGACGATCCCGCACAAGGTGGCGGTCATCCCGCACCTGGACGAGGTGGAGACCACCGCCAAGCACATCGGCTCGGTCAACACCATCGTCGTGGAGAAGCGGAAGCTGACCGGCTACAACACTGACGCCACAGGAGCGCTGCGGGCGCTGCGGGATGGCGGGGTGCGGCTGGAAGGACAGCGGGTGCTGATGCTTGGCTCCGGCGGGGCAGCCCGCGCCATCGCCTTCGCCCTCGCGGCGGACCCCGGCGGCACCGGCATCGCCGGGCTCACGATCCTCGGCATCGAGGAGCCGGAACGGCAGGGGTTGGTCCGCGATCTGCGCGCGCGGACCAGGCTGCCGGTCGAGGATGGCCCCATCAGCGAGGAATCGCTCCGGCGCGGGATCAAGGACAGCGCGATCCTGATTCACTGCACGCCGCTGGGCATGCACCCCAAGGTGGAGGAGACTTGCGTCCCCGCCGCCCTGCTGAGCCAGCATCTGACCGTGATGGACATCGTCTACAACCCGCTGGAGACCCGGCTCCTTCGGGAGGCGAAGGCAGCGGGGTGCCGGACTATCCGGGGCCTCGAGATGTTTCTCCATCAGGCGCTGGCCCAGTTCGAGCTCTGGACTCAACAGGCCGCTCCGGCGGACGTCATGCGAGCCGTCCTGGAATCCCGGTTCGCATGAATATCGTGTTAATCGGCTACCGAGGCACCGGCAAGACCAGCGTCGGGCAACTCTTGGCGGAACGGCTGGGACGCCAACTCATCTCCACCGACGCCGAGGTGATCAGGCGGGCGACCCTCTCCATCTCCGAGATCGTCAGACAATTCGGCTGGGACCGGTTCAGGGACCTGGAGTCCGACGCGTGCCTGGAACTGTCCGGCAAAGACCGCCTGATCATCGACACCGGCGGGGGGGTGATCCTCAGACAGCGGAACGTGGATGCCCTGAAGGCAAAGGGGGTCCTGGTCTGGCTGACGGCCTCGGTCCGGACCATCACCGAGCGCATCGGAGGGGACACCCAGCGCCCATCCTTGACCGGCGCCAAGTCGTTCACGGACGAGGTCGAAGAGGTGCTGCGGGAGCGAGAGCCCCGGTATAAGGCCGCGGCGGACCACGTCATTCAGACCGACGGACGGTCCCTGGCCCAGGTGGCGGAGGCCATCTTGGCCCGTGTTCAAAACTCGCCGGATTGTTGATCTGAACAGCATGCCATGCTATGCTTGGCACGCAATTCATCACTACGGGGCCGAGTGATGGAGAGCCGAGTAGAGAGGCCCTGACCCGATGTTGGCTTGCGAGAGGAAGCTGACCAGATAGCGTGAGTGACCTGGTGGTGCAATTCGTCGCGCGCCGTGGCGTCTCTCCTTCTGCTCCCCATTCCCTCTTCCCAAGACAATATCACCAGCAGTGGAGGTAGCTGTGAGTACCAAATTGTATGTGGGCAGCCTTCCCTATTCCACCACCGAGCAGCAACTGAGTGAGCTCTTCGCGCAGTACGGCACGGTGCAGTCCGCCAAAGTCATCACGGACCGGTACACCGGGCAGTCGCGGGGGTTCGGCTTTGTGGAGATGGCGACCGGCGAGGAGGCGCAGAAAGCCATCGCCGCGCTGAACGGCTCGTCGATGGGAGGGCGGACCCTGGTCGTGAACGAAGCCAGACCGCAGGAGAAGCGCGCTTACGGCGGGGGCGGCGGCGGCGGCGACCGGGATCGCTGGTAGACGGATCGTTTCGGTTCGGGACGAAGACCAGAGTCGAGAGACCATCCTCGTAGGGGGGACCGCTGCACTCCGGCGGCCCCCCTTGTTTTTCGTAGCCGTCCACACCCCATTGTTGACAAGCGGCCGCGCGAAGTGGTTGTAATAGCCCCGAGCGCCCGTAGCTCAGTTGGATAGAGCGTCGGGCTTCGAACCCGCAGGTCGGGCGTTCGAGTCGCCCCGGGCGCACCAAATCGTTCAAGGGCTTGTACGGGCACGGCGCTCGGGGGCGGTGGGTCCCTCAAGGGAACGAAGACGACCCGCACGCTCTCCGATGACCCAGATACAGCTTGACAGACCATCCCCGACCCCGTAGCATGACCCCATGACGTTTTAAGCCACGCCGACTGTCCTATTGGTCGCGCGCTCCATCTCCTTCCTCGCGCGATCGATTCCCCAGTCTCCGCCGCTTCTTACGCCTCAGATTCTTCGACGTGCTGCATCCTCTGGCGTTGAACGCCAGGACGGGAACCTGTCATGCGCCTGAGGCAGGAGTTGGAGAGCTGTCCGTGCTGCCGGGAACGCGCCATCGTCACGGTCGCGGGCTTACGAGAGGATGGCGCCGGAGTTCTTCGTGCAAGAGGCCTGAGATGATCAAACTGTGGTCCCTCATCGAGATGTTCCGGCTGCTCCGTTTCAAGAGAAAGCCGACCCATTCGCACTATGCCTGCATCGTGTGGGCGGGAACGTTGAAGAAGGTGTCGTAATCGCGAGCCGTGCGCGGGAACGAGCCAGGAAGGGTCACAGATGGATTGCCCACGCTGTCATGGCCTGATGATGACGATCAGAATGAAGGAAGCGGGGAGCGGCGACACTGTTTCCGGATGGCGATGCCTGCTGTGTGGCGAGGCCATCGACCCTGGCATCGAAGCCAACCGGAAAGCCCACGTGGAACCGATCCGCTGTCGGGCTCGTCCCCCCGGCACAGCGCTGGCGGGATCCGGCAAGTCTACGCACAAGGAGGCTCGCCATTGATGCCTGTTCGGGCCCAGGACCGGATAGACTCAGCAGGCCCACCGTTGGTGAAGAGGGCCATGGCCTAGCACGCTGGAGGGATCGCCGTGTTACAGCAAGTGACCGTGGCTGACCGGATCCTCAAGGCGGTGCGACGCGCCCCTGGCTGTCAACTCGATGACTTGGTACGTGGCTGTCCGGACCTCACCTGGAACCAGGTGTTTCTCGAAGTCGATCGGATGAGCCGGTCGGGGCAAGTGCGGGTGCGCTCCAATGGCCAAGGAATCTATACTCTCACGCTCCCGGCGAGGAACAAACAGGTTGCTGCTGCAGAAGCTTGTACCGGTGCTGGAGGAACGAGGCGCAGACGCGAACGGACCCGGCGCGGATCTCAGGATTGTTGAGATGTGCGCAAGAGTTCAATGGGAGATCAAGAACCATGCTGGCATCGAACTCATCAGCGAAGTCTACCGGCA
>JBOHOM010000263.1:0-3953 GCA_050731075.1 Nitrospiraceae bacterium | reverse complement strand
ACCATGCGGTGATACTGCTGAGCCGCCAGGCTCCCTTCCTGGATGTGCAGGTCATCGTAACTGAGCGACGGCACCAACGCGGGCAGAACGGATTTGATCGAGAAGGAGCCCTCGAACTGCGGGTGATAGTAGTTGTCTCGAATCACGGGATGCAGATCCCACAGCCGGGCAATGACCAGCTTGAGCTCCTGTTTCAGCGACGGAACGGCTTCGCACAGGCACTCTAGAATATGCCGTTCGTACTCCGAGTAGACGCAGATGGTCCCCTCCTTGCCCACGGATTCCAGTAGCGTCCGCGTGATCTCTTCACGAGGGTCCCTGGCCTCCATGCTGAGGTATTCGTCATGCCTGATTCCTCCATCCTCCGTCTCGATGTGATTGGACCATTGCGTCGGGATCATCTGGTATGGCCTCGTCACAGGATACTTCGGGATCGCCGGCATAAAGGTCTCGAAATCCAGATGATGAACGGGGTAGCGCGCCGTGTGCAGCGCCGCCTTCAGTCGAGGTCCGACCCACTCCACACTGTCTTTCATGCGCCGTTGTAAAATCGAAAGTCTGAAGCCCGGTGGAATCTCATCGATGGTCTGGATCCCCTTCTTGACCAACTGCTCAAAGACCCGTCCCCCTCCCGGCAGGTGGTACACCCAGCGCGCCGGCTTGTCCGTGGTGCAATGGTCCCAGAACGGGCAGTCGTACGGGGCGTGGCAATGACCATCCGGTTCAATCATCGGCGGTGAGGAGGCAGCCACCATCTCTTTCATCGCGGTCAAGCGTCCCGGCACATCAGGCTGTCTGATTGCCACCCCTGCCGTCATATCCATTAGCGCAAACAGTTGCTCCAGGTCCAGCTCACCGCCGGGATAGACATACGGCGTATTGATGTGCATCAGCCACGAGCCGGCGAGAGCAAGGCCCGCTCCGGCGAGCACATAGGTCTGGATGGCCAGATCGTCCACATGTACGTCCTTGACCCTCGTGGACGATTTGACCTCGATGATGCGCCAGGCAGGCGGACCATCAGGGACCTGGCTGATCCGTTCCAGGATATCCACGCGCACGAGAACATCCTGGAACTGAAAGGCCCCTTCAAAGATCGCGGTGGCGGTTGGATCCTGGAGCAAGTCGGCCGTTCGCCGTAACGCCTCGGTCGGATGACGATGATCAGTTTCCACCAGGACCCCGCCCGGGAAACGCCTCCTGGCCAGCTCGCCTACGCTCGTTCCCATATCCAGGATGGCTTGGGTGTGCTCGTCAGGCTCGGAGGCAAGCTCGGGGGAGCGGATTGCCAGATACAGCCGTTTGTGGCACTGGAGGCCGGCGAGGTATTTGGATTTGGAGAGACGGAACCCAGGAGGGTCCTTGGCCTGGATCAACGCAGGCTCAGGCATGGCTTCCTTTGAGCGACGGCCGCGTGTCCTTGCCCGGCCCTGTCGTCAGCTCGATGCGTGTGACTCCCTTGACATTCGCGCAGAGGTCGCCGAGGCCCGGTGTGACGAGCCTGTATGGGCCCCCGTGCTGCTCGGGCAACGGTCCTTCATCGAGCTGATAGATCAGAATGCCGTGTTCGGTCGCCTGCTTCAGGGTCAGGCTGGCGGCGAACCGGCCGTCGGACGAATGGAACGTGGCATGATCCGCGCCGATCGCGAGAGCAGGCACCTCCAACAGCCCCTTCAGCCGGACCCCCTTGCCCCGCATCCCGGGAACCAGCGCGCTCACGTCCGACACCTGATACTCGGCCGGCAACTTGGCCAGCGCGTCGCAGTCCAGCGTGATCGGCTGAATCACCGCCCCATCGATCCGCAAGGTCCCGGGCCCGCTTTTCTCCCGCTCGGTGATCACCTTCACCATCGCCGTGAGCGCTTCGTTGAGCGGCGTCGGAATTCCCAGGTCTCGTCCTCGTTGCGCAATGTACCCGTTCAGGAAATCAATTTCGGTCGGGCGGCCGGCTTTCCAGTCGTCATACATGGAGGTATGGATATCGCGAATCTCCTGAGACCACCGCACCACCTTGTCGGCCATGTCGGGAGACAGTGGAACTTTCATCCCCGCCGCCACGGCTGCCACCTCGCCCACGATTTGTGGAATCACCTGCAGCATCTCGGGGTGGTCGAGCGCCTTCGACACGCGGTCGTTGATGATGACCGTAAGGGGGTTGAAGACGCAGTTCCAGCACATCTTCTCCCACTTGCTCCGCCGGATGTCCTCGACTACCTGACAGGTCAGGCCGGCCCGCTTGAACAGGTCAACGATTTCCAGGACCCGGGGGCTGGTATGTCCCATCAGCTCCCCGATGGCGACGGATCCCCGCTTATAGTGCTCGATCACCCCCGGCTCGACGATCTTGGAATAGATAAAGGCCACTCCACCCACCACGCAATCCCGTTTGAAGCGGGCGATGAGGCGATCTTCGGTATCCACGCCATTCTGCAAGGTCAACAGGACCGTTTGTGGGGTCATCGCCGGCGCGATCTGGTCGATCACAGTATCCAGGTCGTAGGCCTTGACCGACAAGATGATCAGGTCCGGTTGAGGCAGATCACGCGGATCGGCGGCCGCCGCCGGCTTCACCGTGAAGGTGCCCTCGGCGCTGCGCACCGTGAGGCCCTGTGTTCGGACCGCCTGAAGCGTCCGCGGCCGTAGCAAGAAGGAAACGCCGGGATTATGTCTGGCCAAGTGGGCGCCGAAAAATCCGCCGACGGCGCCGGCCCCAACCATGAGGATGTTTTGCATAGCGAAAGTAAGGTTAAGTTCGAGGTTGAGGTCGAGGTTAGGAGCCAGAAACGTCGCCTTCAGCTTTGCTGAACCTCAACCTTAGCCTCAACCTACGCAGCGTGGTACTATACCACGCCGCGCACGGCTGCCGACAGTGGCGTATCGTCAGGATTGCCAGGAGTGGTCATGACCTGCGAGGCCGGCATTCACGAGGTGAGGGCGAGGCTCTCGAGCGCCCGCGCAGTGACCGTGCTCACGGGAGCCGGCATCTCCGCCGACAGCGGGGTGCCGACCTTCCGCGGAGCGGACGGCCTGTGGCGGAACTTCCGGGCCGAGGAGTTGGCGACACCTGAAGCGTTCGCGCGAGACCCTCGTCTGGTGTGGGAATGGTACAACTGGCGGCGCGAGATTATCGCCGCCAAACTCCCCAATCCGGCGCATGCCGCGCTCGTCGAAATGGAACGGCGCTTCGACCGCTTCTGGTTAATCACGCAAAACGTGGACGGCCTGCACCGCCTGGCGGGCTCGACGAAGTTGTCGGAGATTCATGGCAACATCTGGAAGGTGCGCTGCACGGCCTGTGGCCGGGTGGACACGAACCACGATGTGCCGATCCCGATCCTCCCCCATTGCGCGACCTGCGAAGGGCTGTTGCGTCCACACATCGTCTGGTTCGGTGAATCCCTCGGCTCGGAAGAGCTGGGCCGGAGCTTTGACGCAGTGAACTCCTGCGAGGTGCTGTTGATCGTCGGGACGTCAGGGATCGTCTACCCTGCTGCGTCGTTCGCCCCCTCTGCAAAAGCGGCCGGCGCATTTGTCGCCGAGATCAACCTTGATCCGACTCCCAATTCGGAACTGGTGGATGTCTCGATTCAGGGGAAGGCGAAGGACATTGTCCCCGAACTGCTCCGGTAGCGTTCGCCGCCACGCGGGGCAGACCCAGAACGGCTAGAGGGTAGCGATCAATCGAGGGAGTTCGTCCAAGGTGTGAATCGTAGGAACCGGTGATGCCGAGGGCTTACGCCCCCCAGAATCCATGCGCTGACGGTCGATGAGCACGGCGTGGAGCCGGGCCAGCCGAGCCCCTTCCACATCGTCTGCCGGGCTGTCTCCCACATGGAGCGCCTCTTCCGGGTCCACCGCGTGCTTCTCCAAGGCGAGACGGAAAATCTGAGGGGCTGGTTTGGCGGCATGCGCCAAGCTGGAGATCGTGACCGTATCGAAGAGTTCGGCAATGC
>JBOHOM010000262.1:0-7495 GCA_050731075.1 Nitrospiraceae bacterium | reverse complement strand
ATGACGAGGACCCTCCGCGCTCAGCCCTTGCAGCCTCGACCTGAGCCAAGAAGCAAGAGCGAGGCCGTCAAGGCGAGGAAGACGCGACCTTGCGGGGGAGCCCCACTGGTGTGCCGGGGACCCGTTGCTCCGCTAGATGCAACGGGTGATGCGGCTCGCGCGAGGCCCGACCGCTTCGGGCTGTCGCACCAGGCCGAAGCGGATCGGCGAACCCCCACCATGTGGGGGATGGGGGGAGCCGCAGCCGGGCCGCCGGTCGTTACAGCAGCGCGGCGAGCCTGCACGGAGCGGAGTGCCTCGCCCTGACGGACTGGACATGACCCACGCGATTTGCGGAAGGGCCTTTTGTGTTTCTGTGTCTTGCCCGCCACTCCGGCCGCCGGTCCAGGCTTCTCACCTGAGCGCCTTGAGCCGTTCGGTCGATTTCAGGTTTTCTGAATAGTCCACCGGGCAGTCAATCACCGCCGGCCGGCCGCAGTTGAGAGCGTCCGCCAGTATCGACTTCAACTCGGACGACTGTGTGACCCGATACCCGGCCGCGCCAAAACTCTTTGCGAAGGCGACCAGGTCTGGATTTGCGAAATCAACGGAGGAGGTGCGTCCAAAGCGAAGCTGTTGTTTCCAACGGATCACGCCGTATCCATCGTCCCGCCACACCAGGATGACCAGCGGCAGGTTGAGCCGGACCGCCGTTTCAAGCTCCTGCGAATTCATCAGAAATCCCCCGTCTCCCGTGACCGCGACGACCCGCCGTTGCGGGAAGAGCAGCTTCGCCGCGATGGCGCCGGGCAGCCCGATTCCCATCGCCGCAAGCCCGTTCGAGATAATGCAGGTGTTCGGGGCCTCACACGGAAACATTCTGGCCATCCACAGCTTGTGGGCGCCCACGTCGCAGATGACGATGTCTTCGGTCGAGAGTGCCGCCCGGAGCTCGCGAACGACATGTTGCGGCCGTAGGGGCCACGCCGGCGGGCCGGCCATTTCCTGTTCGAAGCCGGTGACGATGGCCTCCCGGCAGCGCCTCGCCCACTGCGCATCCGACGGCGACAGGCTCGCGCCGATCTGCTCTAGGCACAGCGCAATGTTCCCGAGGACGCCGACCTCGGAGATGTAGTGCGCGTCCACTTCGGCCGGCGAGACGTCCACGTGCACCACGCGTTTGTCGCGATTGGGGTTCCAGAAGCAGGGCGCGTATTCCACGAAGTCGTATCCGACGGCGATCACGACATCAGCCTGTTCGAACACCCTTGCCGGGTAGTCCCGTGCCTGGAGACCCAGCGTGTACAGCGAGAGGACATCAGTATCCGGGATAATTCCCTTCCCCATGAAGGTCTGCGCGACCGGAATGTTGAGCGACCGGGCAAACTGCCGGACCGCCTCAGAAGCCCGCCCGCGGATGACGCCGTTCCCGGCCAGGATCACCGGCCTCCGGGCCCCGGCGATGATCTGGACTGCCCGCTTCACCTGTCCGCCCAGCGGCTCGGGCGTCAACGGCAACTGCACGCGCAACGGCTCGCTGTACTCCCCGGCACTCACCTGCTCGGCTGCCACATCCTCGGGCAGCTCAAGATGAGTGGCCCCCGGTTTTTCGGTCTGCGCGACCTTGAATGCCTTGCGAACCGCCTCCGGAATAATTTGCGGCCTGGCAATCTCGGCGTTCCATTTCGTGACCACCTTGAACATCGACAGCGTGTCAATGTACTGGTGCGACTCCTTGTGCCTTCGATCCAGCGAGGCTTGCGCGGTGATGGCCACAAGCGGCACACGGTCGAGGTTGGCATCAGCCACTCCGGTTAAGAGATTCGTCGCCCCGGGCCCCAGCGTGGACAGGCACACCCCGGCTTTCCCGCTGAGCCGACCGTACACGTCGGCCATAAAGGCCGCCCCTTGCTCGTGTCGTGTGGCGACGAATCGGATGCGGGAGTTCAACAAGGAATCCATCACATCCAGGGTTTCTTCACCAGGCAGCCCAAAGAGATACTCCACGCCTTCGTTCTCCAAACACCGTACGAGCAGATCAGCAGCTTTCATCCCCCCACCTTTATAGCGAGCAGCTCACAGCCGGTAGCGAGTAGCCAGAATTTAGCTCCTAGCTATTTGCTATTGGCTACCCGCTATTTTAAACGGAACCGCCACGGCTTTGCCGCCCATGCCCCCGCATAGTCCACGCCGATCCTTGGATAAGTCGCGATCCTCGACTCCGCCACCCGCGCGCCCCGATCCTCGATCCACAAAGTCTTCCCCAGCGTCAAATCCAGTCTGTTGAGGGTCCGATCGATCTGAAAGAACCGGCTGACTCGTCCTGGACCGTCAACGCGCGCGGGTGGATTGTTTGAACCCACCTCGACCGCTCGAACCAGAATGGCCGCCGGATACCCCGTGCGCTCGGTCACCACATTGAAGCAATGATACATCCCGTAAATCAAATACACATACGCCACGCCCGGCTGGCCGAACATCACCTCGGTCCGTTTCGTCCTGCCCCGCGACGCATGGGACGCCCGGTCCTCGGGACCAACGTACGCCTCCACCTCAATGATCCGCCCTGCCGTCATCCCGGAGCGACTGGCCCGCACAAGATATTTTCCCAACAGGGATCTGGCCACCTCCAGCGTCGGTCGTCGGAAATACGCGCGCGGCAGAATTTTAGGCTGCATTTTCCAACTCCACACCATCACCACCACTCACAAAAAGTCACGCACGGGTGAGCCAGCTTCTCGACCCCCCAAATCCTGCAAGCAGGTGGCTTGCGGACCGGAGCGCACTTCGCCGGAGCGGCGGGGTCCCGCCCGGCATCCGGAGAAGGAAAGCTGGAACTGACCAAGGCACCGCGATGGGGACCCGTTGCTCGGGGTGCCTGTTGCTCTTTAGGTTGCAACGGGCCACCAGCAACGGGCAGTGATCGCGGCCGCGGGAATACCAGAAGGCTTCCACTCCGGACTGCCGTGGTGGGGTGCCGCGAGAGGCGCGGGAGCGGAGGACCGCAGGCCACCTGCTCCCTTCGTTTGGCAACAGTACCCATGCGCGCTAAAAGTACCATGCCAGGCCCCCCATAACAAACCTAGGATTCCCCGGCACGAAATGGATGTCCTGCACTCCGGCCGCCGGCTCCATGGGAAGACGTGACGTAAAGGCGAACGTGGCCTGCTCCCATTGCGTATCGAACAGATTCTGAATGAAGAGGAAGGCTTCAAGGCGCCCGTGATTGAGCTTGATCGGCAGCTGATACCGTTCAGTCAGATCAAAAACGAGCCACGAGGGCGATTTGACGCTCCGATCTTCGGTGAGCGGCCGGACGCCTAGGTAGGTCGCTTGCAACTGCGTCGTCAGTCCCTCCGGCCATCGCAGGATGGCGGCCCCATAGGCGGTGACTTCCGGCGCCAGCGGAATGGCATCCCCGTTATCGAATTCGGCGCTCGTCCACGTGACGCTTCCATTGAAGGACAACGGACCCCACACCTGCCCGCGCGCCGCGACCTCCATGCCGCGGCGGCGCGTGGAGCCCCGCGCTTCGGTCGTGCCCTCATCGCCGACGAACACGAGCTCGGATTTCAGGTCCACCGCCCAGAGCGTCGCGATCAACTCCAACCCCTCCGGCCCCCACGGCCGGGAACGAACGCCGACCTCATAGGTCCTGGCTCGCGCCAGCGGCGAGGCCGCGCCGACCACGGCGGCGCGGGCATCGTTGCTGTGAAAGCCCTCGCCGTAGTTGGCGAAGAACTCCGTCTTGAACCACGGTCCCAGAATCAGATTCGCCTTCGGCAACACGAGCGCCGTCGTCGTGCGACCCGCCGGCTGTTCGGCGCACGTCGGGCAGCGGTTCCGTACATCGAAGGTGAACAGGTCTGTCCGCATGCCGCCCGTGAACCGAAACCACGGCGCCGGTTGGAGCTCCGCTTTCACAAAGGGCGAGTAGGAGGCTTCGAGGACGTCCGTGTCCGTCGTCGTCCCGGTCGGGTTGCGTTTTGTCTGTGTGCCCAGGCGCGGGTGTATGTCATCCACCCGCACCTGCACGCCGGCCGTCGCCGCCGCATCCATGTCCGCCAGCTTGCCGGCCTGGCGATACCCGAGCTCTCCGCCATACATGACCCGGCGGTCCGACTGCTGAATCCCATCCCCGTTCACCGCATCGTTCAGAAAGAACGTGAAATTCGTCCAGAGGTCGAGCTTGTAGTATTGGCCATAGGCGTTGGCGTACAGCTTGCCGCCGGCCGGCGTGTCGTAATGATAGTTCAGGAGGCCCCTCCATCGGGTCGTTTTGCCTCCTTCGGAGGGATCGACCGCGCCGAAGCGGTCCAGCGAGCCGTCAGTCACCGCCCGAAACGGGATTTCACCGGACGCATTCCAGTTGGCCCGGTGGTAGGTGCCCGTGAGGCTCAACTCCGACCGGCTCGTCGGATTGACCGTGACCTTGCCCAGCACGTTGGTTCGAAAATAACGGTTGTCGTTCTCGAACGGCCCGTTCGTGTAATAGCCTTCAGCGGCGAACAGCGTCCGCACCTTGTCTTTCGTCGGCGACAGCATCAGGAGGTACCGCTGCGTGTCGAACTGCCCGCCGGCCAACTGCACCAGCCCTTCCTTGACCACCTGTCGCGTTTTGAAACTCACCGCGCCGGCTGTGTCGAAGTCGCCGAACTCGGCGTGATAGGCGCCCTTGTACACGTCGAGGCCTTCGATGGTTTCGGGAATGATGAAATTGAGGTCGGCGTACCCCTGCCCGTGCGCATGGGTGCGAAAATTGATCGGCATCCCGTCGGAGAAAAACGCGACGTCGGTGCCATGGTCCGCGTCGAAGCCGCGCAGGAAGTATTGATCCGCCTTGCCGGCGCCGCCCGAATGTTCAACCGCGATGAACCCGGGGATCAGACGCAGCACCTGGGCCGGGCGTCCTTGCGGTTGAAGCAGGTATTCCTTGTCGGGGATGAACTGCTGCGAGGACGCCGCCACCGGGCGCTCGGCGACGACTTCCACTTCTGAAAGCCTGACGCCTTCGTCGGTCGGCTCGTGCGCGCGCGCCGGCGAGACAAGCAGAAAGAACAGGAGGATTGCGATGAGAGGCCTGAGCACCATCACGTGACGACTCAGTCCAGCGCCTTAACTCAGCCCCCGGCCGGTCGTCGTCATCGTGAGCTTCCCGTGCTTCACGCCCTTGGTTCCGATGAGGGTGTCGGCCACCTTCTTGATGGCTCCGCCCTTGCCCCGAACCACCAGGACCTCCACACAATGATCGTGATCCAGGTGGACGTGCATGGCCGAGAGCACGAGCCGATGGAAGCGGTGCTGGATGTCGGTGAGCTTCTCTGTCAAGTCGTGGACGTGGTGATCGTAGACAATCGTGATCGTCCCGACCGTCTCCTTGTTCTCGTCCCACTCCTGACCCACCAGATTGTCCCGGATCAGATCGCGGAGCGCCTCCGACCGGTTCGTGTAGTTCTTCCGTTCGATCAATCGGTCGAAATCGTCGAGGAGATGGTGGTCGAGCGAGATCCCGAACCGCACAAGCTTCTTCATGCCTCACCTCTATGGTGCTACGAAACATCGAAATGTGGCACGAACTATAACGGGTTGAGGGTGAACTGTCAAACGGCCGGGATCTGTCTCATGCGAGCAAGCCGCGCTTGACCGGTATCCTGGTATGACGTATGGTAGTACCACGTGAGGTTGCCCATGCCGCGCTCCAAGGTCGCCATTTCCATAGACCCAAAGACCCTGCACCGCCTCGATCAGTTGGTAAAGGCTTCGGTGTTTCCAAATCGGAGCCAAGCCATACAAGCCGCCCTTGCCGAAAAGATCGAGCGGATTGAGCACAGTCGCCTCGCCCGCGAATGCGCCAAGCTTAACCCGACATTCGAGAAATCGCTGGCCGAAGAAGGGCTCTCTCAAGAATTGGCGGAATGGCCGGAATACTGAGAGGGGAAATCCGCTGGGGGGATTTAAATCCCGTTCGTGGGCGCGAGCAGGGAGATGAGTCAAATGCGGACGTTAACCATCGAGCGAATCGGCAGGTGGATTGGGAAGGCTTCACTTGAAGAACTCGCGGCGGTCGTCGAAGGCCTCAACGAAATCATCGGAACCTGAGAGTCAACTCTCCAACTGATCTCAGAAAACCAGCCTGTCGTCCAATTTTCTGTCCATGCCATACCTTCTACAGCTCAACCACATCCGCGATGATGGTGTGGTAGCCAGAGGCGCCAGCCGGTTAGGGAGAGCGTGGCTCGACGCGAGCCCTCAGGCCTTAAGGTCTTCCAGGCGAACGCCCCGGTCAGCGCGGAGACTTTCCCGTGCCCGAGCTACACGTTGCAGAAAGCGAGGGTCGTTCTCCAGCCGAAAGTCAAACCAATCTTCTTCGGATTCAAAACCGATCAGGACTCCGGCTGGTTTGCCGTGACGGGTGATCACCACCTCCTCCTTGGCGGCAAGCCGCAGGTATTTCGAGAGGTCATCCTTGACTTCAGAGAGCGCGATCTTCTTCATTCTGGCTCCCCCATGCGTGCCAACCAATCATGAGCCTCGGACTTCGGCACCACGGCCAAGACTTCAACTGTCCGCTCCGTGACGTCGTAGTAGACTCTTACTTCCTCAACTCGCAGCCGATATTGTGGGTGTCTCACGCCACGGAGGCGTTTGACACGACTTTTACTTCTCTGGGTCGGCTCAAAGCGTAGATGCCGTTCGATCGCATCCCGAACCGCGGCCCGGATGTGTGCCCGTAATCTCTGGAGATCTTCGATCGCCTCGGGAGCGAGCACGATCTCATATCGCATTCTGGCTATATTCTAGCCAGAATCGTGTCCAAATGCAAGGCTCACGCGCGGGCTCGGCTCAAGGGCTACGTTTCGACGACGTCCGCACTGATCGTGTGGTAGCCGGAAGCGCCGACGGGGAACAATGGGACTTATCCCCCGTCATCCCATCCATTCATTTCCCACCGATTCATTTCTCCATTCATTTTAAGGACTTAAACTGAAGGGCAGGAATCAGTAGCCGATAAGGCAACCCACGACTGGTCCATCTTCAGAAAACTAGCCTGGCACAATTTATGGCACAATTTATGTGGCAGAGTAAATCGGTTCTATGGGATGGACCTTCTTGAAGTGGAGACTGGGATGGGGCGAGGGAGTTCCTGAAACGCTTTTCTGAAACGCCCCGTCGTCCGGGATTTCACAGACGATCGGGGTCCAGCGGGCGGGTCTTCCCGGCTCGGTGCTCAGCGAGCGCTTCCTCAGCGAGCCGAGCCAGCACATCGTGGGACTTTGCAAACTTCTCTTCCCAGGCACGCTCGTCTTCCAGTTCTTCCATCAGCCAGGCAGCCAGTGAGTCCTGTTCTTTTTCCGGCAGTTTGGAGGCCTTCGCAAAGGCCTCTTCAAGTCGTTTCGTCATAGCTCCAACCTCTTAGGCAGGGAGTATACAGCGTTTTCAAGCGGACTGCCAGCTGCGTACGGCCAAGAACCCCGTGAGTAGCCCGGTTACTTTTCTGTCCTTCCGAAAACCAGCC
>JBOHOM010000261.1:0-2559 GCA_050731075.1 Nitrospiraceae bacterium | reverse complement strand
GGCATAGAGACGTCCCCCCATTCGCACCACCAGGTCGCTGGTGCCGTTCTGCGTGGTTCCCCTCGGCTGGTTCGCATCGGTCCAGACATAGGGCAGGGTGGCCTTAATAGCCCAGTTCGGCGTGAGGGGTACCTGGACGACGGCCGTCGCCACCTCGGTGCGCAGACCGTTGGTGAGCGCATTGTGTCCGTAACCGAGTTGATAGAACCCGATGATGGCGGTGGGGTCCGTGCCGAAAGACGCGGCGGCCGCAGACAGGCGTTTTCGTTCCTCGGCGAGCCGTTCCCGCTCTTCCGGCGTGGCGCCCAGCAGCAACGATTGCAGCGGGCGGCGCTTACCCTCGGACGGTTCCGACGGCGAGTCAGTGACGGGATCTTTCGGAGGCGGCTCATCCGCGGGCCATGCGCCGGCGGGTGCCAGCGCCAGCCCGAGGATGATGAGCAGGCCCATCAGCTCTCGTCGCGCGTCCCACACGTTCATTACGGCTCAGGTCTCGCACCCCTCACCCTATCCCTCTCTCCCATCTTGGGGGAGAGGCGAAGGTGAGGGGGAAGCTGTGGATGGTGATGGCAGCCTCGGGAATGGCCTTCATTCGAAAGGCAACCTGGGTGCCGCCATTGAACGGTAGAGGCTACTGCATCACGTCACCACCGTCGGCAGCATCATGCGGTGCCCTCTTCTCAGACCCTCGCCTAATTGACGAGCGGAATTGCTGCAGCGAGCCCGAACCTCACCCCAGCCCGGATTTTGTTCTCGATCTGGATGTACCGCGCGACTTTCGTCGCCGTCAGGACCTTTCCCATCCTCTCCGCGTACGACCGCTTCAGCTTCAGCTCCGCCTCCTCGACCGCAAGCGCATCATTCAGCAGCTTCTTCGCCTTGTCGTTCGGGACCGGGCCTTTGTTGTAGGCGTCGGCGTATTCTTTGATCACGTTGCCGAGCTGCTGGTTCACCTGCGTCAACTCTTTCTGATAGCTCTCATACAGCGGCCAAAAGCCCTTGGCCTCCGCGTCAGTCAGCTCCATGTTGGTGGCGACCAGCAGCTTCTTGTCCGCCTTGACCTTCTGCATAAAGATTTCCATGTTGGCGTTCGCGGCTTCCTGGGCCATGACCGGGGTGGCAAGCACGGCAGTCGCGGCAAGCACGAAGAGTGGCAAGCTTTTCATCATCGGTCTCCTTTCCGGGTTTGTGTGATCGTGCCCGACACAGCGGAGCACGCTTGAGTGAAGTGACGGCTTCTGCTCGTCCGGGCCCGTCACGGGCAAAACCTTGTACTCGATTTGGTCGGGAGAAAGCAACTGGAAAATCTGACAGGGCGACCATCACTTAGCACGCCGCGGCGAGATGGACTACTGTCAAAAATGACAGGGAGAACGACCGATGCGACGGAATGGTGCGAAGGGATGGGGACGGTTGATCTGGTAGAGCGAAGGAGACCGCGAGTTCGGCATGTTAGGACTCGCGGCGGGCGTAATAGAGATATGCGCCCACGCTGAAAAAATTCGTCGCCACCGCGATGATATTCCAAAGGATCACGGGTCTTGAAACGATCAACAACCCATAGTAGACCCAGACGATTTGGAAAGCGCCCATAATGGCAGCCATCCTCGGATTCATGCCTTTGCTTGACCTCCGCTTGAGCATCCCGATCAAATCCGGCAGGGCGGCAAAGGTCGTTCCTAATCCCGCCACAAAGCCGACGATTTCAGACCTTCGAAAGCTGGGGAGTAACAGACTCGCCGGATCTTGTATGGCTAATTCCCCACAGCCCGCAAGGATGATCACGCTGAAGCAGAAACAAAGCAACTGAAGTCTCTTGGGAGTAATCATGTTTGCTTCCGCGTTACGCGACAAGATCAGGTCCCGATGCTCACTTCAAAGACGTGATAGCCCCAGGCTGGCAGGTCGAGATAGAGGCCTCGTGACAGGAGGTCGTCTCCGTCGTGATCGTAGGAGGCGGCGCCCATGAGATCCTTGAACCGCACCGGGCGCCCGGCCAGATCTGGAAACGGAAGACGGACATAACACTGGCTCTGGTTCCCGGCATAGTTGACGGCGATCAGCCGCCGCTGGTCGCCCCGAGCCTGCCAGGACCAGGCAATGAAACACTCCCAGGTCCCGTTGCCCTCCCACGCCGGCGCGCAGTCGAGCAGGCGCCACTGCCCGTCTCGAACGACCGCCTGCCGGAGCACCGCCAGGAGGCGATCGTAGAACTGGTGCAGCGGTTCGTCGGTCGGCTCCTTCGGCGCGCGCACCAGGTGCGGCGAGATGCGCTTCCTTCGGCCCTCGAACTGCCCCTGATGGAAGAAGCGCAGGCCCGGGGACAGATACGTGATGACGGCCGCGGCCTGGTGCATGCCGGGCGCGAAGGTTGCGGCGGCCCTGGGCTCGTCGTGGTTTTCCAGGAACCGGGCCATCTTGTTCTGGTAGTCGAGTTCGGCGCGCAAATGGTCGCGCACCGGCCGGGCATGGCCCTCGCGGAGGCGGTCGTACAACCGCTTGTCGTAGGTGTAATCGAATCCCTGTTGCTGCAGAGTCCATTCCAGGTCCCAGTAGACC
>JBOHOM010000260.1:0-5221 GCA_050731075.1 Nitrospiraceae bacterium | reverse complement strand
CTCAGTTGCTCCTGCCGCCACCCGTAGGCGACGGCGTGGAGCAGCGCGATCAAGGTCGTGGGGGTGGCGAGGATGACACGCCGCGCGAAGCCCTCCTCGATCAAGCCGGGATCCTGTTCGAGGGCGGCGCCAAGAAAGTGTTCGCCCGGAAGAAACAGCACGACGAACTCCGGCGCCTGGGGGAATTGATTCCAGTACGCCTTGGTGCTCAACTCGTCCATCCGGGACCGCACTTGGGCCGCGTGGCGGCGGAGCCGGTCGATCCGCTGGGCCTCGTCCTGCGTGTCGTTGGCCTCGAGATAGGCGGAGAGCACCGCCTTCGCGTCCACCACGATCTGGCGGCCTCCGGGGAGCTGCACCACCATGTCGGGGCGCGAACGCCCCTCCTCGGTTTCGACGGATGGCTGCTCGATGAAGTCACAGTGCGCCACCATCCCGGACAGTTCGGCCACGCGCCTGAGGGTAATCTCGCCCCACCGTCCCCTGACGCTCGGCGCACGCAGGGCCTTGACCAGATTTCCGGTCTCCTGCTGCAACCGTTGGAGGTGCTGGTCGAGCCCACCGTACGCCGACTGGCGCGCTCGCTCCATCTGATGGAGCTGGCCTTCGTACCGTGTGAGGGACTCCTGGAGCGGCTTGACCAGCTCGGTGATCGCTTGTTGCCGTTGTGCCAGGTCCCCCTTGGCTTCAGCCTGAACCCGCTCGAACGAGGTTTTCGCGAGGGTGAGGAAGGCTTCGTTGTTGCTTTTCAAGGCGTCACCCGACAGCGCTCTGAACGCCTCCGTCAGCTCCTGTCGAGCCTGCGCCAAAAGATCTTTCTGCTCATGCAGGCTTTTCACGGTCTCGTCGCGCCGTGCCTCGGCGACCGCGAGTTGCGGCCGGAGGCGCGCGACGGCCCAGAGTCCGGCCAGTAATCCCCCGAGCAGGAGACCGGCCACCAGTCCGAGGGAGAAAGCGGTCACGTCCATTATCTCAACCATTGCTTAACCGGTGTTCGTGCGCTGTGCACATGGATCTCGCGGAAAGGGTACGGGAATCTAGGTCGCTCGTCAAGAAAGCAGAAAGGCCACCCGATCTGTTAGAATCCGGAGCACGTGGGCATGAGCCGGTCATTAGGATTCGTACACTACTGAGGGATCATTATGAATGGTGATCGATTGATCAGTGTGAGCGTTGTTGTCATCTGCCTGCTGGCCGCGGCAGCGCCGGCGGAAGCCTTTCCCCTGAGCAGCGCCGCCTGGTCAGCGGCCCAGTGGGTCGAACACTGCAAGCAAGTGCGGACGACCTACAATCCGACCGCCCCGCTCCGTACCGAGGCCCTAACGCTGAAGCCTGATGACCCCCGCTTCCTCGATTTCTTGTACTGGGCCTGGGCCAACAAGATCATCGAGCACCAGGTGGAGCAAGTGGGCGGGACGGAATGGAACGGCCCAACCAACGGCGTGATCTTTCATTGGGCTCCCGGATCCCGATGGGAGACCCACACGGTGGTCCCCTTGGACCACGCGATTCGTCATATCGCCGGCGAGCACAATTGGCAGGACAATATGTTCAAGGAGTTTTTCGAGAAGTTCGGGCCGGTCAAGGGAGTGAACATCAGACAGCGTTTGTCCATGGACAAGCCGCCGACTTGGGCGCAGTTCCTTCAGCACATCGGCGGGTCTGACAGCCCCTACTACCGCTATGTCTTCCACCAGGAGAGTGCCATTGATCCCGTCCGCCGTACAGTCACGCTGGTTGGGGGCCAGGGCGTCCGGTTCGACTATACCTTCGATCGCTATTTGCAAGAGATCAAGGAGGTGCTCACCGACTGCAAGGCGTACCAGTTTTTCGAACTCTACGATCGCTACGGAACGGGGTTCGCGTCAAAGACCGGCTGGGCCGGCCAGCCGGTGCCGAAGCCGTGAAGGGGCGGGCTACGCGATTCCTACTTGACGACTATTTCATCACCTCGGCCTTGCAGTGCCAGCCCTCCCCCTTGACGCCATTGACCGCGTCGGCGAGTTGATCGGGCTTGACCTTCCCGGCTTCTACTTCCACGACCGCGTGTCCCTTCTTGCTCTTGAGGTCTACGTCCGTGACTCCAGAGACTTGTTTCAAGGCCGTCTCGACTGCCTCCGGGTAGAACTCGCAGAACTTCCCGCCCAACATGAGCGTCACCTTCTGGTCCGCCGCCCACGCCGTCGTTCCGCCCAGGACCACCCCGACCGCTAAGACCAATGAGCACATTCGTATAAACTGCATGGTCGCCCCCCTCTCTCTACGATTCTTCCATGTGCAACGCGCTCCTGCGATCCTAGCACTGACCCAGGCTCGTGTGCCAGATGCTCTCGCGGCCGTCCCGCTCAGCGCGACACTGTACCAGAACTCAGACGAGTTATCACTCCCAGAGAGGCATCAACGGCCACACGCTCACCGTCCCGGAGCACCCGCGTGGCCTGATGGACGTTGACGATCGCGGGGAGCCCGTACTCCCGAACAATGATCGCTCCGTGCGAGAGCGTGCCGCCCATCTCGGCGATCAGCCCGGCCGCCAGCCCCAAGAGCGGCGCGATCCCGGGATCGATCACCGGCACGACCAGGATGTCACCATGCCTGACTTTCTCCGCGTCCTCGGGCCGGAGGAGCAGCCGCGCCGGACCTTCCGCATACCCGGCGCTGATGGGAAGCCCCCTTGCCGTTCCGATCTTCCTGTCGGCGCCCTCCTGGTCCCAATCCGAGAGGGCCTGGGAGAGCCGTGTGCCCGGGCCCGCCACATCCGGCACGGAAAGGGCTTCGTTCCTCGCCCGCTCCGACCGGCGTCCACTGATCAGGCCTTTCCAGTCCTGCCCGTGATCCAGCACCAGGGTCCTCATCTCATCCGGCGTCATGAAAAACACATCGTCCGGGCTTGCCAGTATGCCGCGAGCGACGAAGTGCTGCCCGATCAGGAGCATCAGCCGGCGGACGGTGGCGGTGAAATACATCAGATGGTGGCGATTGGCCTCCCGCAATGCGAGGGACCGGCAGAGCCGCCGGTACCACCAGCGGAAGACCGCCCACCGCAGCGGGCGCGGTCCGGACCGGCGACGGAGCTCCTGGAGGGCGCCTTGCCGGGCGGCTTCGTGCCGGCGGAGCACCTCGGCTGACCGCGGGGATGCGGGTCCCTTCACCATCTCCCGGATGACGCCGAGCAGATAGTCCGGCCGTTCGTGAAAGCGTGGAGCCATCACGTCCGATTCGCCCAGCGCGCGATGACCGAATTCGTCCAGGTATCGGTCGAACTCCCGGAGGAACCCGGTGTCGGCCAGCCGGTCCCGGTACGTGTCCGGAGCAAACGGTTCGCTCGAGAAGAAAGCCCTGGCGCGGTCGTCTTCCCGCACGAGTTCCGCGAGGTCCCGCAACCAGAGGATTTGTCGGGCGGTGACGACGTCGCCCAGACCCTGAAGCGCGGTGTTCAGCAGCGAGCGCCACCCATCTCCGGCCCACCGCGCCAGGAGGAACTGCAGCGCCTGGAGCCCCTGGGACACGCCGCCCACGATCGCGAGGGTCACATCGGCCTCGTTCAGCCGTTTTCCCAACCGGTCCAACCGGGCCAGCAGCTCGGGGGGTGTCAGGGAGTCCGACGAACGAGCTGGCGCCATCGCCGCCATGCGCCTCATCTCGACGAACCAGACGGGAGCGCGCCGGACCGCCCGGCGAATCTTCCACTCCATCACCAGCGCCGCCCGCAGGAGTTTCCACCAGGGCAAGCGCGGTGGGGCCCCTCGACTCGGAAAAGAGGTCCCTTCCCCGCCCATCTGCTCGGTGATCAGGGCCGGGTCCCCCCACAGTTGCGCCATGAAGGATTGGAAGAGGGTCACGTTGATGAAGGGACGTCCCTGAATAATCCGGACCGAGCGTAACCCCGACGGGATCGTGCAGCCCAATTCCCTGTAGTGGCGCAGGATGTTGTGTTCCATGAATTCCTGGAGAAACGCCAACCCCAGCGGGCTTGGCACCTCCGGCATGGTCTCTTTGAAATTGGCGCGGGACCAGACGCAGGTGCGCTCGGTCAGCCGAAACCCTGCGCCTGAATCAGGAATGGCCCTTGCCTGCAAGAGCCAAGCGGCGCGGCCGTCCAGCGCCCATTCGATGTCCACCGGTCTCCCCAGCCCCTGCTCGACGCGCTTGGCCAGGGCGGCCAGCTCAAGGGCTTCATGACCGGCCAGGACGGGCTTCCCCCCATCCTCTTCAGGAAGCAGCTGGTCGGTCAGACCGGAGGGGGTCACGAGCATAGCGATCGGCTTCTGGGCAATCTCCTGTTGAAGCAGCGTCCTCGACTCCGGTTGGGTTTTGACCTCCACCGTGTATTCATCAGGAATCATGCGTCCGCTCACGAGCGGCTCCGCCAACCCGAAGACCGCGTTGATCACGACCTGGTCGCGCTGGCCCGTGACCGGGTGACAGGAGTAGGCGACTCCGGCCGCTCGCGGAGAGAGAAGCGGCTGAATCACCACCGCCATGGCCGGAACGACGGCACCCCGTCCCAGTCGCTGATGATAGGCAAAGGCCGCAACAGTCCAGAGCGAGGCCCAGCAGTCGACGATGGCGGCCGGGATCGCCTGCTGCGGCACCCCCAGGGCCGTTCGGTAGACGCCGGCGAACGTGGCCTCCTCCTTGTCTTCAGCAGAGGCCGACGAACGGACCGCCCAGAGCGCCGCCGGGCCGTCGCCCAGCTCGGTCAGTTCGAGGCGGAGAGCCTCCTGGAGCGGACGTGACAGGGTGAGCGCAGCGACCCGGCGCCGCCACTCGTCCAATAAGGAGCCGCGCGCGTCTTGAGGGGCACAATGAACCTCGGCCCACTGCCGGGCTGGGTTCAGGCCGGCGGTCCGGAGGGTGGCGTGGTAGGCAGCGGTCGTCACGCACAGGCCGGGCGGCACGGGGAACCCGTTGCGGAGCAACCAGCCCAGTCCGGCCGCCTTGCCGCCGACGAGCGCCGGATCGTTGCACTTGTTCAATGACACCAGGAGCGATTCAAACATGGAATGTCCTGGAGACTCGGCTGACTCCACTCTCGGTCTCAAGCATAGTGCATCAGGGAGACGCAGGTCGAGAGGACAGAGAGGACAAGGCCTCGTCAGCCAACCCCGGTCAGGGGAAAAGCTATTGGACCGCTGCGCATTCCCGCGGGTCCTGTCGCGGCGATCCCCCCCGGGTACCCGTTGCTCCGGAGTTGCAACGGGTGAACCTCGCTCAGACC
>JBOHOM010000259.1:0-8165 GCA_050731075.1 Nitrospiraceae bacterium | reverse complement strand
GATCAGCAGATCGTCAGGGTGGAAATGGATCAGTTCGTCAAGATGCTGCAGGTGAGGGCCCATGGCATTAACGATGTGGCTGCGGATGATCTGTACAACCTGACGATCAGTGTAAAACCGACCGCGGAGCACCCTGCGGCTCTCTCGACCGACTCCCTTGAGGTAGGGCTTGGGCGGGAACGGCAGATGGCGGTGCCGGATCATGTCCCGAACACCCGGGATGACGGCCGAACGCCCTGTGTGGGCTCCAGCGACGGAGGTTGCGACTATTGGATCGACTTCATGGACGACAACAGCGGGGGCTGATGCGCCGTGACATCCAGCCATATGACCTACCACGAGGGAGAGCAAGCGAGGTGAACATGGGCGCGCGATGGATGCCTGGCAAACTGACACTGGTGATGCTCACAGTGTCCACGGTCTGCCTCTTGGTGGCGGGTGTCGGCAGGGCTCAGAGCACCTGGGTTGACGAGATTGCGAACTCGCTGACCTTCTATAAGGCGAACTATCCCAGCTCGAACTGGGAGCCGTATCAACAGAAACTGACTACGGTTCGAGAGGCCTTGGGTCGCGGGGATCAGCGCTTGGTGAAAGTCGCAATGGGCAAGTGGTTCACGATGCTGCGCAATCGGGCCCATGGGATCAACGACGTCGCCGCAGACGAACTCTTCAACTTTGCGCTGATGGTCACGCCGATCGACGAGTATGGGATCTCGGTCCCACCGCCTCCCACTGCAGTTCCATGATCAGTGAAGCCGAGGCCACATAAACAGTCGCCGGGACGCCGGGCCCAGGCTCGGCGTCCCGGGATCCTCCAGGCTGGCTGAAAGCACGCTGAAAAAACCTCCCTTTCGCATCTTGACTTCATCACGGACCACACGTACGATCCGGAATTGAGCATTCCATTTGCTCTATCATAGGTTCGGGCAAGGGGAATGGTACGTCGTCTTCTTCCTCGCACGGTCACCCATGCAACGACATCGCGGTCAGCCTTGTCCCACGGTGCTAAGGTGAACAAGGTTGTTATTGCCCTGCGGTGGGGAATTCCGGTGCTGCTCGTAGCCGGCTGGTTTGCGGTGAGTGAAGCAGCGTCCGTTCGAGAACGGCCCCAGGAGCCCGGCCCGCCCCTACAAACGGTCCTGGAAGTTGAGAATTCTGCCCGCCTGCTTGCAATACTGCTTGACTCTGGCCGCTCTGTTATCAACGAGAATCAGGACCTGTTTGACGACCCGGAGAAGGAGGACAAGGGGTTCTCACCCGAGGTGTTCGAGCATAAGCTCGTCGAGATGTTTCGCAGTCGCTCAGGCATTGACCTTCAGAATCTCACCACAGCTCGTCTGCCTAAGCAGACGAAAGAGCTGCTCCGCGCTATGGTATCAGTCAGCAAGCGGGTGGTGGCTGATGCCCAATCCGAGATCAACCGCAAGGGAATTAGCTTCAAAGGGTTTATTCCCGCGATCTTCGGGACGCGCGTGGCCAGCCGCTTTACGGATTCAACGGGGGTACGGCTGAAACAGACTGCGCTTGCCCCACGGAATCCGACAAACGAGCCGGATTCGTTTGAGAGGGCGGCCCTGCAAGAGTTTGCCGACCCGTCCTATCCCCGGGAAAAGGTTATCAGCGAAGTGACCGCCAAAGGCCGATCGCTGCGGTTGCTGTTTCCGCTGTATACCACGCGGCAATGCCTGACCTGCCATGGTGAGCCGAAAGGAGAACCCGACAGAACCGGTTATCCGCGGGAAGGTCTCCGGTTGGGACAGAACGCCGGAGCGATCAGCGTAGTGATCCCAATTCGCAAATGAGGCGAGCGGCGCTCTTCATGTGGTTCTTAGTGCTGCTCGTGGGGGAAGACCCCCGCGCAGCCGAAATTCCTGCCAGTCCGGTGGAGAAACCGACGGGCACGGGCGTTATCGTGCATCAGGACGGTTATATCCTGACAGCGCAGCACGTGATAGCCAATGCCCGCCGGATCGTCGTGGTCACGGCTGGAGAAGTGCGGAATCCCGCCATTGTCGTGAGCACGGACCGGGATCAGGATCTGGCTTTGCTCAAGATCGAGACTGTCGGACTGTCCGAGGTCCGCCTTGGGTATGCGGGGGCAGTCAGGCTTGATCAAGAAGTTATCGTGGTCGGGTTTCCGTTCGGTCTACGGGAAGTCTCCGTTTCGCACGGGCGCGTCGCCGCGGTTCGGACGAAGGGTGTCAGGCGAGTCTTCCAGATTGATGCCGCCATCAATCCCGGGAACAGCGGGGGGGCTGTCTTCAATCGCCGGGGAGAGGTAATCGGAATCGTGACGACCAAATTCAGCCACCCGTCCGGTATTGCGCCGGAAGGGATGGGGTTCGTCGTGCCCATCAGCTACGCCACGCCGCTGCTGGCCAACATCCCGGACTTTGATTTTGAGGCCATCGGGAAGGTCCGTAAGGAGTTGAAGGCCGAGGCCGACCAACTGGTGCAAGAGATGGCGCGGGCAGCGGTTCGGATTGAGACTGCTCGATTCCAGGAAACGCCGGCGACACCTGGGGGTGCGGCTGAACCGAACGCCGGCCAGCCGAAGGCTGACACGCGACGTGCGCTGACACCACGATCGCAGCCAGGCCAGGTTCAGGATGGTTCCAGGGGACTGGGCGATGCCGATGCCATTGCCAAAGTGAACGCGCGGCTCCAGACGGAGCAACGGGAGGAGCTGAACAAGCTTGCGTCGCGAGGCATCCCTCCTCCAGAGGGAATGGTCCTGATTCCGGCGGGAGAGTTCGTCATGGGCGCGGAGGACGGACTGCCTGACGCCAGACCGATGCGCCGCCCCTCCCTGAGTTCCTACTGGATTGACAAGTATGAGGTCACCAACGCGCAGTATCGAATGTGCGTGGTGAGCGGGGTGTGCGCTCCGCCTAAGGATCGCAGTGCCTTTGACGATCCCCAGCGCGCGCAGCATCCGGTGACGAACGTCACCTGGAGCCAGGGCCGCGCGTATTGTCAGTGGAGTAGTCGGCGGTTGCCGACCGAGGCCGAGTGGGAAAAGGCCGCACGGGGCACCGACGGGCGGCGCTACCCCTGGGGGAATAGTGAGGAGATGATCAAGAGCTGGCGGAAGGAGCGAGACCTGCGCACTGGCGGTAACGAGACCGATCCGGTTGGAAGCCTTGTGGGGAGCGAATCGCCCTATGGAGCGTTTGATCTGGTCGGCAACGTGTGGGAATGGGTCAAGGACTGGTACGCGGAGGACTTTTACACCATGGCTCCTCTGCAGGACCCGCAGGGACCCCTGCGGGGCTCCTTCCGCGTGTTGCGGGGCGGCGACTTAAGCCAGAGCCCGCTAGAATTGCGTGCCACCTACCGGGGCTGGGACGAAATGACCTACTGGGGACCCATGCTCGGGTTTCGTTGTGCGGACGATGTACCGTGATACCGGGAATCGCCCTCTGGAATCGGAGGGTGGTCCGCGTCAGGCGGAATTGGCCGCGGTCGCGTTCTCTTCGACCGGTGTCTTGGCTGGCCGGAACCGCATCACGAACCTGCTGCCCATGCCTTGTTCGCTCTGCACCTCGATGGTGCCCCCGTTGTCCCGGATCAGCCGCTTCACGTTCGTCAGACCCAAGCCGGTCCCATATTCCTTGGTCGTGAAGAATGGCTCGAAGATTCGCTCCAGATTGGCGCCCGGAATTCCGCATCCGGTATCGGCGACCTCGAGTTCGACGTGGCCATCCCCTCCGGTTCTGGTCGTGACGGTCAGCCGGCCGCCGTCCGGCATGGCTTCCCGCGCATTCATGAGCAGGTTCACGAGCGCCTCCCCCACCTGATCCGGGTCCACTTCCACCTCCGGCAGGTCTACGCCGAACCGGGTGTCCACCGCCAGGCGTTCGTGCCCGCCCTGCGCCTTCCAGTGCCATAGCGCCGACTGGGCGATGGCCTCGGGCTGGAGGCGCTTCGGTTCGGGCGGCTTTTGCCGCGCGTATCGGAGAAAGTCATTGATCCGATGCGTGAGGCGATCCACCTCGTCGATGATATATCGCCCGACCTCCTGTTTCACGGCGTCCGCCGGGTGCCCTTCCAACACCAGTTGGGCTGAGCTTCGGATCACGGCGAGGGGGTTCCGCAGGTCGTGCGCGAGAGCCGCCAGTAGTTGGCCGACGGAGGCGAGCTTTTCCCTCCTGATCAGCTCTTCCTGCTGCGTGCTGATGGTGAGCAAGCTCTCTTCCAGTGCGCGGCGCATGGCCTGGAAGGTGCGGGCCAGGTCCTCAATTTCGTCGCCGGTCCGGATTTCGACTGACGCAGGGTGGGCCTCCACGTGGAGAGGCGAGGCTGATTCGGGCAGCGTCGCCACCTCCCGGCGGAGAGCCTCCGTTTCACGCCTGAGCGCGAGGATGGGACTGACGGTGCGGCGGCCGACGAAAAACCCCAGCGACGCTAGACCCACGACCAGCCCAAACCCGATCAGGCCTACGGTCACCAACAGCGAATAGATCGGCGCGTAGGTCTCCTCTGGCTGCTGCCTCACGAACGCAAACCACCGCTTCCCACCCAGACTCGAGGTGGTCAGCCGGTGTGTGAACCGAACCGGAGCCGCCCCGACGATGGAGTTGTGTCCCCCGTGCGCATCGTCATCCGCCACCAACCAGAGGGGTTCGTCGCGTGCCAGTTGGTTGAGCAGCGCATCGTGGATCAGGTGCGCGGTCGGCGGCAACACCGGGCAGATCAACGGAGTGCCCTCGGTATCGAGCAGCATGCCGTGCCCTGTCTCCCCCACACGAATCGGCAGGATCGTGTCCATCAACACGTTGCGGCGGATCACCAGCCCGACCACACCGAGTGGCTCCTGGCCGTCATCATCACGAATCGGCACCGCCACATCGAACACATACTCGTTGAGGACTGGATCGCTCCTGAGCGAGCTCACGTAGGCCGTGCCGCGGTCCTCCTTCACGGCCTCCTGCCACCAGGCCTGATTCGCGTTGAGGTACGGTGCCTGAGGATCGGTGGAAGCCACCAGCGCCCCCCTCCTGTCCGTGATCACGAGCCGCACGTAGGAGTCTCGCTTGCTCACCCAGGTCTGAAGGTAAGCGGTCGTGTCGGTCATCGGGGACGGGCGACCGTTCAGGTGCGCCGTAACCCATGCGGACTCCCCGGCCGCGAGCAGTTTGCGCACCTCTGTCTCGCTCTTGCCGAGATATCGCTGGTTCGCGATCTCCACCTTCTGTCGAACCACCATCGGGAGAGAGGCGAGCTGCAGTGCACGATCGATCTCCGTATCCACCGCCGTCGCGATACGGATGGCGGTGGACCGCGCGATCTCCTGGAAGCTGCTCCCGATGGAGTGCTTCAGGCTGTCCGTGCTGTAGAGGTAGGTGACGATCAAGGCCGCGACGCCGGGCAGGATTCCGACAATCAGCAGGGAGATGAAAAATTTCCTTTGAAGGCCGCCGCGTCGTGAGAGTCGTTCCACCGGATCTCCTCGCGGATCACCCCGACATCCACCCCGGTGCCGTTCTCCTCGCCTGAACGTTATGTGAGATGGTACTTCGCCATCCGATACCTGAGGGTGTTGCGGGTGACTTTCAATAACCGGCTGGCTTCCGACACATTGCCGCCGGTCCTCTCCAGCGCCTCCTGCAACATGGCTTTCTCCACCTCCGCGACCGACAGGCCGAAAGACAGGAGAGACGGGACGTTCTTGCGTACGGCTTGGTCCTGGGCCGTACCGGCCGATGGGTGCAGGAAGGCCGGGAGATGTTCAGGCTTGATCTCGCCCTCTTTGCAACTGATCGTGACCCATTCCATCACGTTATGCAGCTCCCGGACGTTCCCCGGCCAATGATAGCCCTCTAGGAGGGCCAGCGCTTCCGGTGACACGTGGTGGATATGGGTGCCCCGTTCCCGGCTCGCAGTCTCCAGGAACGAGTCCAGCAAGGCGCGGATGTCTTCCCTCCGTTCGCGCAGCGGCGGGATGTGCAAGGTTCCGACGTTGAGGCGATAATAGAGGTCTTCGCGGAAGCTGCCCTTCCGAATGAGCTCGGGCAGGATCTGGTTCGTCGCGCAGATGACCCGGATGTCGACTTTGACCCCGCGCACGCCCCCCAGCGGTTCCACCGTGTGATCCTCGAGCACCCGTAGCAGCTTGGCTTGGGCGGCCAGGCTCATCTCTCCGATCTCGTCCAGGAACAGTGTCCCGCGGTCAGCCAACTGGAAGCGGCCGGCCTTGGCCTTCTTCGCGTCGGTAAAGGCGCCTTGTTCGTACCCGAACAGTTCCGATTCGAGGAGATTCTCGGGAATGCCGGCACAGTTCACGGCGACGAGGGGACCGCCGGCGCGGGCGCCGGCGTAATGGATGGCCCGCGCCAGCAGTTCTTTGCCGGTTCCGCTCTCACCGGTGATCAAGACCGTCACGTCGGTGCGCGCGACCTCCATGGCCAGGCGCTTGACCTCAGCCATCTTGGACGACACAGTGACGATGCGATTGAATCCGAACCGTTCGTGGAGACCGGCCCGCAAGGCCCGATTGTCCTGGGAGAGCCGCCGGACCTGTAACGCCCGGGCGAGCACGATTTTCAGCTCCTCGTTGTCGACCGGCTTGGAGATGTAGTCGTAGGCGCCTTTCTTCATCGCCTCCACGGCTGACTTGACGGTCCCGTACCCGGTGATGATCAGGACGGGGACGTCCGGCAGCGCCTGCTTCGCCGCTTCGAGCACGTCTAATCCGGACTGCTTGCCGAGCTGCAGGTCGGTGACGATCAGATCAAGGTCCGCGACATCGCGCAGGGTCCGGATGCCCTGCTCACCGGTGCTCGCGAGGAGCAGGTCATAGCCTTCCTGCTTCAGCACCAGCTCAAACAGGCGGCGCATCCGTTCTTCATCTTCAATGATCAGAAGTCTTGGAGGTCGCATGCGTTGGACCGTCGGTGATCAGCCATGAGTGTTCAGAGGCGAAGGGATGGCCGGCGAGTGGAAAGAGGCACATGCTGAACGGCTGCCTGCTGATCCTGGATGCGGTGACTATAGTCAAATCGTGCGTTGAGCGCAAGGGCCGGCTTGCCCTCGTGGGCCCGCCGCAACAATCAAGGGCTGTCGGACTTCGGAAACTGGATTGAGAATGTCGTGCCCCGACCTTCTTCGCTTTCGACAACAATCCATCCCCCGTGTTTCTGAATGAGGCTGCGCACGACGTAGAGTCCCATCCCGGTTCCACCCGGCTTCGTGGCGGAGAACGGGGCGAAAAGTTTTTCCCGGTGCTCAGACGGAATCCACGGTCCCGTGTCGTGAATGGAGACTGTGATCGCGCCCCCCTTCACGAGCGTGGCCAGGGTGAGCCGTCCCCGGCCCTTCATCGCCTGGGCGCCGTTCACGAGTAAGGTCACAAAGGCCTGGATCAGGTCCCCCGGGTCCGCCTGTACCTCCGGAACAGCGGTGTACTCTCTGACCACCTCCACCTCATCGAGCACGGTGGCGAACTTGGCCATCTTGACTGCATTGTCGAGCAGAGCAGCGATGTCGATCCTGACGGGCTCCCCCTGATAGCTCGCCTGTGAATACATGGTCAGGCTCTTGGCGATCTCTGAAAGGTGTTCGACCGATTCGACGATCTCCTGGGCGTACTCCTTGATCACCGCGGGCTTCTTCTCCTCCTGGATCAGCTGGGCAAACCCGAGAATCCAGTGGAGGGGGTTATTGACTTCGTGGGCCACGGAGGCCGCGAGGGTGCCTAAGGTGGCGAGCTTTTCAGTATGCACGAGGTGTTCGCGAAGCTCCTGCTCATCCTGGATCAGACTCCACACCAACCTGGCAGCGTTCCCGCTCAGGCTTTCAACCCCGGGGGGCTTGCGAGCGGCGATCAGCGCGGCCATCGCCGGGTCTCCGGTGACGTCCACGATGAGATCGGCCCCGCCTTTCGCGATCAGCGAGGCTGCGTCCGTGGAGGTCGGGATGTTGAGGAGGCGAGCCTGTTGCAGTCCGGGAGCGTTCGGGTTGGTATCGGCGACACCGACGATCTTGACGCCGGCGCAACTGGTAAACAGCTCGATCAGCGCAGTGCCGCCCTTTCCTCCGCCGAGGAGGACGACGTTGATGGGCTCCACAGAAGCCATGGGTAGCGTTTGGAGCCTCCGCGCTGGAAGTAGACGAGGCCGCACCGCCATGCACGATGCCCGGCGGCGACCTCTCGTTCCCGCGTA
>JBOHOM010000258.1:0-6844 GCA_050731075.1 Nitrospiraceae bacterium | reverse complement strand
TACTTGTGGCGCGTCACTGCCCGATGGTTCACCGTCGGAGCGTTTCTTGCGCGCCAAGGAACAGCGCTTCCTCGGCTTGCCGCTGACCAGACCGCGTGCTAAGATGCCACCTCTTCGACAATGTTGGCGCGGAGAGGTGCGAGAGCGGCCGATTCGGCGTGCCTGGAGAGCACGTGTGCTGGCAACGGCACCGTGGGTTCAAATCCCACCCTCTCCGCCATACTTGGCGCGAGAAACGTCCGATTCTTAATGACCAGGCAATGCCGCGCCAGCATCACCAGCAGGCCATGGCATTGGTTGCCGTAATAAGGTGTCGCGCTGCGCGACACCTTATTTTGGCAAACAACTTAATTGCCTGCGGGTACTACTGGCGCGCCACTGCCGCTAAGTTTGAAGTCGGACGGCTATCGCGCCAAAAATAGCGGGCTTCAACCTTGTTCGGGCCAGAATGGCATAGCCCGTGGGATGCGGTGGCGAGTACGGGTCGCCGGAGCATCGGCGCGATGAGGACGAGCCAGAAAGGGGCTGGGCCCTGTGCAACAGAATCCTGTGAACCCCGCCAGGTCCGGAAGGACGCAACGGTAAGCAGGCCAGTCTGGGTGCCGCAGGATCACCTGGCCCCGCTTTCTCTTTGGTGCGACAGAAAATGCCGGGTTTATTAGCCAGCAGACAATGGCGCGCCAGTTGTACCAACGAGCCATGTTTGGCGCGACAAACGTCCGATTCTTAATGACCAGGCAATGCCGCGCCAGTTGTACCAAGGGGCCATGATGTTCCGTGGCCATGAAAAGGTGTCGCGGAACGCGACCCCTTATTTCGGCACACAACCTCATTGCCTGCAGGTAAAGCTGGCGCGCCACTGCCGCCAAGTAGGAAGTCGTGCGCATATCGCGCCAAGAATAGCTGCCGGAAGGTAGGGTTGGCGCGGCACTGCCTGAAGGTATGAAGTCAGACATCTTCTAGCGCGCCAAGAACCATGGAATACCAAGTTTCTGCGCGAAAATACCGGCCGAGCATGTTCGACGATGTGATCGGCCAGCCGCATGTCGTGCAGACGCTCGTGAACGCCATCACCGCGAAGCGGATCGCGCACGCGTTTCTGTTTTCCGGAACGCGCGGGGTCGGTAAGACGACGGTGGCGCGCCTGCTGGCCAAAGCGCTCAACTGCGAACGTGGTCCAACCAGCACCCCCTGCGGGACGTGTCCCAACTGTTTGGAAATCGCGCAAGGCATCTCCGTGGACGTCGTCGAGATTGACGGGGCCTCGAATACCGGGGTGGATGACGTGCGGGAACTCCGCGAGAACGTCAAGTTCACGCCGTTCCGGGGTCATTACCGGATTTATATTATCGATGAAGTCCACATGCTGTCGAACTCGGCGTTCAACGCGTTGCTGAAGACGCTCGAGGAACCGCCGGCCCACGTGGTCTTCATCTTCGCCACCACCGAGCTCCACAAAATCCCGCCGACCATTTTGTCGCGCTGCCAGCACTATAGCTTCCGCCGGATCTCAAGGGCCGAGATCATCCAACGCCTCCGCCACGTCGCGGCCCAGGAGGAAATCAGCGTCGAGGACCGGAGTCTCGCCTCGTTGGCGCGGGCCAGTGAAGGGAGCATGCGGGACGCCCTCAGCCTGCTGGACCAGGCCGTGGCCTTCGCCGGCAAAACCGTCCGGCAGAGCGATCTGGAGACCTTGCTCGGCTCGGTTCCGCAGGAACACATCCGGGCGATGATCTCAGCCATCCTCGCACAGGACAGTTCAGCCGCCGTGCGCATCATTGCCCAGCTCCTCGACCAAGGCCACGATCTCCGCGTGTACTGCGGGGACCTCGTCGAACATATCCGCAATCTGCTGGTCGCCGTCGCCGTGCCCTCCTCGCAGGAGCTGGAGGGACTGATTGAACTGTCGAAAGATGACGTGCGGCAGATCGAGACCGACGCCAGGGTCTTCACCGTGGAGCAGCTTCAGGAGTTGTTCCGGATTTTTTCGCAGGCCGAGGATGGCTTGCGCCTGAGCGCTCATCCTCGGTTCGTCCTGGAGGTGGCCGCCGTGCGGTCCACGCGCCTGTTGCTCCCTGCGCCCCGGGCTGCATCCCCTTCTCCCGCGGCTCCGGATGCTCCGCGGCCGCACGCGAGCCACCCCGACCCTCAGCGCGGCGCCCCGGCTCCAGGTCAGCTCCCAGGGAAGGCCTCCCACACCGTGCCTGCCCGAGCCGTATCCGAACAAGCGGGGCGGGCCGGCCAGACCCAGGAGGCTCTTCCCGGCGCTCAACCCATGAAGCCCGCTTTACAGCCGGCAAAGCCGGCTCTCTCACCCCACGCATCGGGGGTGATCGCGCAATCCGTTCAGTCACTCGGCACTCCGGTGGCAATGCCGGCGGGCCCGGCCGGCGGCGTTACGCCGGGCAATCGTCAGACGGCTGCGCCTCCCGCCGCAGACCCGCCCGTGCGCCTCGATTGGGAACAGATCCTGGAACGCGTGGCGACCTCGCATCCGAACATCGCCCCCTTCCTGGAGAGGGGAAGCCTGATGGCGATCGAGGGCAATCTGGTCACCATCGGCTATCCCAACACCGCCTCGACCGCGCTCACACGGATTCAAAACGAGGAGAATCTCCGGCTCGTCACGGACGTCTGCGCAGGGTTGGCCGGCCGCCCTGTCAGGCTTCGCGTGATCGCATTGGCCGATGGGCAGGGAACCGGCCGGAGCCTCGCCCAAATCCGTGCAGGGAAGGAACGGGACCAAAAAGAGGCGCTCCTGGAACGCACTCGTTCCCATCCATTGGTCAAGCAGACGCTGGAGATGTTCGGAGCAGAGCTGGTCGAGGTCCGCCAGGCATCCCAGGAGAAAGAGGGGCGATGATGATCAAGAATCCGTTCGGAAATATCGGCAACATCATGAAACAGGCTCAGGCCATGCAAGAGCAATTGGCCAAGATCCAGGAGCAAGCCGCCTCCAAGACCGTGGATGGGACGGCCGGCGGCGGCATGGTCACGGTGAGCGTCAGCGGAGCCATGCAGGTCGTCGCGTTGAAGATCGACCCCGAGGTGCTCAAGTCCGGGGACGCGGAAATGCTGCAGGACTTGATCGTGGCGGCGACCAACGACGCGTTGCGCAAGGCGCGGGACATGATGGCGGAGGAGATGAAGTCGATCACGGGGGGACTCCGGATTCCAGGCCTCTTTTAAATGTTGAATTGTGAATTGAAGAAACCTTCACTGTTCATCATTCACAACTAAACATTTCCCATTTACCATTGCGTTGGTTATGAGCATCGATCAACAAGGCCTGCTCGCCCGACTGATCCGGGAACTCGTCAGGTTGCCCGGGATCGGGCAAAAGACGGCCCAACGCCTCGCCTTCCATATTCTCAAGACAGAGCCGGAGGAGGCGCTGCGACTGGCCGAGGCGATTCGAGCTGTGAAGGAGGGCTTGGCCTTCTGCCGCCAGTGCCGCAACATCGCCGAGGGCGAGCTCTGCGAGTTCTGTCTCGACCCCAAGCGTGACCAGAGCAAGGTGTTGGTCGTCGAGGAACCGAGCACCCTCTATGCCATCGAGCGATCCGGGGGGTTCCACGGGCTCTACCACGTGCTGCTCGGGTCGCTCTCACCCCTGGATGGGATCGGTCCGTCGGACATCCGGGCCGAGGATCTCGTGAATCGATTGAAGGACGGCGTGATCCAGGAAGTCATCCTCGCCACAAGCCCCACGATCGAGGGGGAGGCGACGGCGATTTATCTGACCAAGCTGATGAAGCCGCACGGCGTCCGGGTGACGCGGATCGCGTATGGCATTCCGGTCGGGATGGACCTCGAGTACGCGGACGAGGTGACGCTGATCAAATCCATCGAAGGAAGGCGGGATCTCTGACCTCGCGGGCGCGTTGACGACAATTTCCGGGGTCTGCTATAGTTTCTGCTATAGTTTACGGTAACGTTGGGGCAGAGAGCGGGCCGGTCCCCCGAAAGGGAGCAATGCCGAAGAGCGTGACAAAACTCGCCAAGCCCAAGCGGGCCACCAAGGGACGAAAGCCGGCCGGGAAGTACGGCGACATCCGCCGTGACCTCGAGCAACAGAGAGCGGCGCTGCTCGAGGAGGCCGGCGTGACCATGCTGCAGCGACCCGAGCTGGAATCGTTCCCGGATTTGAGCGACCAGGCTACGGCGGAAGTGGACCAGAACTTTACTCTTCGACTGAAGGAGCGCGAGCAGAAGCTGCTGAAGAAAATCGACGACGCGCTCGACAGAATGGCCACGCACACCTACGGCATCTGTCTGCGCTGCGGCGAGGAGATCCCCTACAAGCGGCTGAAGGCACGCCCCGTCACGACGCTGTGTATCGAATGCAAGACCCAGCAGGAGCGGGAAGAAAAGATTCGCCGATAGCGCGACGGCCCTGAGCACGCCGGTCCGTCAACGACTCAGCACGGTGACCCGCTCGCGCGCTCGGAGGGCGCGTTCCGCTTCCTCCGGAATCCCTTCCACCAACGCCAGATACGTTTCATATTCCGAGATCGCCCGCTTGGCGTTCGTCGTCTCGTAGGCCTCCGCCAGGTTGTACCGCGCGAGCGGATAGTTCGGCCTCAGGCTCACCGACTTCTCGAATGCCGCAATCGCTTTGTCCCGGTCCCCCAGTTTTTTATACACTGCGCCGAGATTGTTGAGCACCTCCGGTGTATTGGGGCGCAAGGTGAGTGATTGTTGCATCTCAACTTTCGCCTGGGCAAATTGGCCTTTCCCGTCCAACGCCAGGCCCAGCTTGTGATGCGCCTCCGCCAGCCACGTCTTATTCGAGAAGCCGAGCTTGATCGCCTTCGCATACGCCTCAGCCGCAATGTCATAGTTGCGCGAACCACAGTACGATAAGTGAGCCGTCTGCCCTCTGGCAAACTGCTGGACGGCCGGGAAGGATTCAGTGTCCCCGGCTCCCGGTCCTCCGGGACGCTGGCCGCTCTTGGTCTTCTCCCCACGCTCGATGCGAGCCAGGAAGTCCCTCCGGTAGGCGGACAGGAGCTTCGAGTACGGATCCAGCGAGAAAGAGGCCAAGAGCAGGATGGGGTCATCCGCTCCGCCCAACACGATGTACTGGGTCGTACTCTTCTCATCACCCGTTTCGTACAGGGTGCTGGGATCAAGGTTCGCCCGGTCGGCGAGTTGGGCGACGTTCAGATAGAACTCGAGGGCGGGCTTGAGCTCCGACAGCGTCCGGCGCAGAACAGGATATGGCTTGAGGCCTTGACCGGTCGGGAACGAAAACACCGCCCCGACCAGCAGCCCATCCTCGTCGAAGAAGAACGATTCCTCAGCGCCGGACTCGCTTCGGTTCGCCGCGAATCGCACTTCCTCACCGCTTCCCCAGGTCTGTCGGCGCGGCGAGCCACTCTCCCGGCGCTGAAGGAAGTCCGTCTTCCGGTCGCACAGCCGTGTCGACTTGAGCAACACCAGATCGCTTGCCGAAGGGGGAAACCGCGACGGCGGGGGAGGGGGGTCGCAGGCGGAGAGCAACAGCCCCACGACGGCGGCGGGCAGACCCAGAGCCATCCGTTTGTTCATCTTGAACCGCCTCGGGAGGGAGTTCATGACGCGCCGGCGGGTCTGAAGCAGGTTTCAGTGCAGGGACTTTTCTCTCGGACAACGAAAAAGCACACGCCGGGTGAGATCCCCGCCCGGCGTGTGCTCATCAATCGGATGCCTCAGGAGAACCGGCCACCGGCTCGGTGCCGGCCAGGGGTGACCGGAAGAGTTACCGGAAAATCAGGCCCTGGCGCTGCGAATGGAGCCCGGCGTCTTCAGCGGTATACCCGAACAGGCCTGGCCAAATGGATACCAGGCTGTATGTGAACCGGTTGACGGAGTAATCCACAGCTACCCCAGCCGGGTGGAAGGCGAAGGCGAGCCACCGAAGTGGATGATCATTAATCGGCGCCACCGCCACAGGATCCGCGTAGGTGAGCGCCAAGCTATCCAGCGGCCAGTAGGTCGTGGCCTGCTGGGCAGCCGTGATCTGATCCCGCCCACTCATACATCCGCTGGAGAGCAGCGCCACCACCACCGCCATGCCTGCTAGGAGTTTTACGGCTTGCATCGTCTCACCTCTTTCTTCTCGTGGTCTTGTACTTCAGTCTCGCAAGAGAGCGGCAGTCGATATGCCAAAAGTTTAGCTCAACTCCACGGTTCTGTCCAGTGGGTGACGGAACAAATCGGGCGGTGTCGCCGGCTCCTTGGCGCGATATGCGCCCGACTACAAACTTAGTGGCAGTGCCGCGCCAGACATACCTTCCGGCCGTGGCGACGACCGCCGTAAAGCGGCGTCGCGCGACGCGACACCTTATTTCGGCACACAACCTCATTGCCTGCGGGTACTACTGGCGCGCCACTGCCCGCTGGCTGATAATCCGACGGCATCTGTCGCGCCAAGTATGGCGGAGCGACACCTTATTTCGGCACACAACCTCATTGCCTGCAGGTACAACTGGCGCGCCACTGCCCGCTGGCTGATAATCCGACGGCATCTGTCGCGCCAAAGAATCGGAGCCTACTGAAGGCAAAGTAACTATCCGCCCCCGTTTGATCGAAGGGGGCGGTTCAAGCGAAGCTTGGTATGGTGGGCGATACTGGTATCGAACCAGTGGCCTCTTCCGTGTGAGGGAAGCGCTCTTCCACTGAGCTAATCGCCCACTGGCCGGCGAGTCTAACATGGCGATTTATGGCAGTCAACGCAGCTTCGGGACTGCCCGACGGGATCATTTTGCTGGACAATCTTCTTTTCGCCGGTGATATGTTCCTGACTAGGAGAAGGCAAGCATGTTCGAGAGATTGAAGTGCTTTCTGACGGCCCGTTGCC
>JBOHOM010000257.1:0-5309 GCA_050731075.1 Nitrospiraceae bacterium | reverse complement strand
GTTCGCGATGTCGGCTGGACTGAGTTGAACCGGATGGGTATAGCCGGCAGGCTCCAGTTCTCGCTGCGCCGTGATGCGCAGCCGCCGGTCTTCGTGCTAGACCTGAGTGGTATAGGGCAGGCGCGCGCATCCGGCCACCGCAAGGGCCCCGAGAATCAGGACAGCCGCCCAGCGCGACCACGCCTCTTTACCCGCGGTAGATTGCTTTTCCATGACAGCTCCTTCAGTTTTTTAGGTTATGGCATAACACTTGTTATTTTGTAAAGTATACTTGCCATCTGGATTAAAAAAATGCCCCTTCTTCATTGGCTATTGGGCACCGCATATCCCAACCCCTTCAGAATTTGTTGCGCCTCAGTCGACTGAACAAACGCCAGAAACTCTTCGCACAGTTTCCGGTTCGGGCAGTATCGCTCCATGGCCATCGAATGAACCGTCGGCTCGTACCCGCTTTCTGCAACTGCCACGACCCGGACTCGCTCCTGTACTTTGACGGCATCCTGGCCGAAGATCACGCCTGCGTCCGCCTGTCCGCTCAGAAGATGATCCAACACCCCCCTGGCATCGGTTGCCATATCCAGTTGCCCTTGGAATTTCACCGACTGCAGCAAGCTTTTAGTCTGTTGCCCGAGAACAGTTCTATCCGGGTCCGCGACTGCTAAACGTTTCACGCTGCCCTGCATGTCGGCAAAGGAAGCCGGGGCTTCCACCAATTGTTCCGGAACGACCAGAACAAGCCGTTCACGGGCATAGGTTCGCTTGGTGCCAGGCAGCACGTAATACTTTTGCTCCAGTCGGGCAATCAACTCATCGCCACCTGGCGCCAGGAGATGGATTGGCCCCTTGCCGGCGAGCGCGTATTGCCCGTTCAGCCTATTCTCCATCGCGGCAATGGTCCGCCGGAGGTCCAGGCCATCGTCAACATAGATCCGAACCTGAATATCCTTGTGCGCGGCTTCAAACGCCTGGCCGAGCGCCTCTACGGGCGCCTTCACACTGGGCGACGCGGCGATCATCAGCGTCTCCGCCGATTGGCCGTCGGCTGAGCTGGTTCCCAGGAGGCCCAACAGGAACAGGGCCAACGCGACCGCGGGCGCCCTGCACCTTCCTACAACCTGCATCATCTCTCCCACCTGACGTAGAATAGATAGGGTCGACCTCGTCAGAGATTCAGAATCTTTCCGGTTTCTTGCATATCGTAGCCGCCGAGGGCCTCAATTTCGGTCCGGAACGGCCGGCTGACGATCGTATCCAGCAGAACGGATAGTCCCCGATGCGACGAGAGATAGGCCGCCGGCATCACGAGGTCATACCGCTCTTCCTGCAATGGAATGAAGTCCAGGCCCATCAGCCTGGCGACAGCCTGAACCCCCACGCCCACGTCCGCCCAGCCGTCCGCAACCAGGCGAGCGACTTCTAGATGGGAGCGGGCGATCCGGCCGTAGCCTCTGACCTGATCGGCCTTCAGCCCGGATGCGGCCATCTTCTGATCGAGCAACAGTCGCGCTCCCGCCCCCGTTTCCCGGTTCACCACCGCGAGCTCTTTCCTGGCCAGATCCGCCACCTCCCTGACTCTCTTGGGATTGCCCCGCTGAACCATGAGCCCCTGCTGCCACCGGGCGAACGTCACGACCGTAAAGTCCCCACCCTTGAGATGCCGGCGAAGATAGGGCAGGTTCGATTCTCCTGACCTGGCATCTACGACGTGGAGCCCGGCGACGTGCACCTCCTGCCGCTTCAGGGCTTCCAACGCGGCCGCACTTCCCATCGTCCACCCCACCACCGTCACTCCCCGCTGTCGATGGCGGAGGTGCTCCCCCGCCAGGAAGACCGCGGGATCGCAGCCGGCAACCGCGATCTCACTCTCGATGGCTGGACGATCTCTGAGCAGTCGCACCCGGACTTTCACACGACCCCGCGAAGAGCGCTGTGCGGCGTCGATCGGCTCCATGATCAGCCCGTCCGCCGCCACGGTATAGCACAAGGTGTCACCCAGTTCCGCCACCGGCCGGACCACCAGCCGGTCGCCGACTTTCGCGACCTTTACTCGCACCCGTGAGGAACTGGGTGTGCCCGTGGGAGGAGTGCCGATCAGGTCTGCCTCAATCGCTTCGCCGGTCGCCACGAGGCTGAAGAGGTCCTCCACCCGGCGGTCCAGCGCATCGGCCAGGCGGAGCGCCACCGCGGTGGTCGGAAGATACTGGTTGGCCTCGATCGCGTAGACCGCCTGCCGGGTGATTCCAGCCTTGGCGGCCAGCTCGGCCTGCGTGAGCCCTTTGGCCGTGCGGAGGCTCCTCAGCCGATTCTGGATGTTGCTCGCCGGCTCTGCCTTATTCTTCTCACTCATGCCGTTGACACCTGTAGCAGAATAGCGTACAAACTGTCAAGTATAATATCCCTCTTCCGCAGGGGAACGATGCCTTGGGGGCAAAGACCGTTTCAACCTTTGAATCTGCACTTCCAACAATTAACCCCGCTGTAATGGGGGAATGACTTCAGCGCAACGTCATGGTGATTCATATTTGTTTCAGATGAACGTCCTTACCAGGTTCTGGCGCAGCCTTGTCCGAATCCTTTTTCTCGTCGCGGTGTTCCAACTCGCCTCCCTTGGCGCGGCACCGGCTGTGTTCCCATTTGATTGGGTGCCTTCACAGGAGGAGATCCAGAAGTACCGTGAGAGCTGGAACCCCCTGTCGCACGGCCCGATGTTGATTTCCTCCCCCGACATCCAGCCGAAAGGCCAGTGGTACATCCGGCCGATGATCTTTGCCCAGATCGGCGAGAGCAGCTTCGGCAACGAGTTCCGCTTGGCGACTGACGCCAATCGCGGCCCACTCCACCTGTACAGCATCCAATCGCCGTTCATCCAAAGCGCCTATGGCATCACCGATCACCTTGAAATGGTCGGGCAGACGTCTATCGGTGGATTCTGGGCCAGGCAAAACGGCAAAGAGACCAACGACTTCGGCCTGGGCGATTCCTCCATTATTTTCAAATACCGTCCAATCGTACAGGATCCGGACTCCTGGGTGCCGAGCCTTAACTGGTTCAACCAGGTCTCGTTGCCGACTGGGAACTGGGCTGGAACAGACAAGACGCCCGGGGGGTTTTCTCCGATCGGCCGGTTTCCTTCGACACGCTCCGGCGAAGTCAGCCTGACGAGCGGTATTGCGTTCCGCAAGAATCTCAGACCCTATCGTTGGAGCGGTGGCGTCTATTACACCTACTCCACTCCCGGCCTGAAAAATTCACAGGGCGAGGCGACGTATTTCGGCGACTTGGTCAATACCCGCCTCATCTTTGAACATATTCTGAGCGACAGACATGGGTTTGGCTACAACCTCGAATTTGTCACCCTGCATGGGCTCACTCAGCGTATAGACGGACATAGCATCAATGCGGGCCAGAAAAGCGGATTTTCGGTGCTCGGCGTGGAACCTTCCATCCAGTATCGGATTGGCGATACGAATTTCCTAGTCGCGGGGGGTGTGCTCTTTACCCTCGCCGGTCAGAATGCCACCAATTCGTTTTACCCGAACTTTTCCGTCTTCTATTATTGGAGCAAGGCCGGCAAGGTGATCATGCGGTAATCCGCAACAGGCAACAGGCTCGTGGCGATCGGCCATGGGACCTTACGGGCAAGGGCAAGCTGCTTACCTTCTTCATAGTTTTCCTATAGCCTATCGCCTATCGCCACAAGCCTGAGACATGGAGGACATCGATGAAGATGTTGCTGATCGTGTTTCGTGATTCCCTCGAAGACGAGATTCTTGTGCTGATGAAATCTCTCGATGTCAAAGCCTTCACCGAGCTTCAGAAAGTAGGTGGGACCGGCGAGACCGGTGCCGCGTTTCATTCCTTTGCGTCGTCCGGGGCCAATTCGATGATCATGACAGCATTGGCGGAGGATCAGGCGGAGCGCGTTGTGGAGGGACTGAAAGCATTTCGGGACCAACTGGCCAAGAAGCAAAAAGGGGCGAAGATCCCCTTGCGGGTGTTTGTCCTGCCCTGTCTTCAGGTGGTGTAGTCATATGGCAAGGCGAGGGGCTAGTGGCTAGCGGCAATGGGAAGGAAACACAAGAGCCTCTCACGTGAGTAAGTCATGACCCGCGCGGCGTTGCGAAATCCCTATGCAGTGGTGGCGATCAGCCTGATCGTCATGATCCTGGGGGTCGTCTCCTACCAGAATATGGAGGTGGACATCTTCCCGGAGATCAACTTGCCGGTGGTGGCGGTGGCCACCTTCTACAAGGGCATGGGGCCCTCGGAAATCGAAGGGGCCATCACGCTGCGCCTTGAGCAGCTCTACCTGCAGGCCTCCTACGTGGAGCACATCGAATCCCGCTCACTGCCCGGCGTCAGCCTGATCAAGGTCTATTTTCACCCCTCCTACGATGTGAACGCCGGGGTGGCCGAGATCACCAGCCTCACGTACTCGACCCTGCGCTACCTCCCGCAGGGGATCTTTCCGCCGATCATCATCAAGTTCGGGGCCGCCAGTCTGCCCATCGGCGTCCTCACCGTCAGCAGCGAGTCCCTCAGCGAGAAGGATGTGCGGGACCTGGCCTACTTCAACGTACGGCCCCAGCTGGCCAACGTGCCCGGCATTTTCGTAGCTCCCAGCTTCGGCGGGACCGTCCGCCAGATTACGGTCTTTCTGGATCGAGAGCGCATGCTGGCCCGCGGCATCTCCATCACCGATGTCGTCACCGCGGTCAATGCCCAGACTGTCTTGCTGCCAGGCGGCAGCGTCAAGATCGGCGACTTCGACTACAACGTCTATACGAACAGCATGATCAAGGTCGTGGAACAGATGAACGAGATCCCGATCAAAATGGTCAACGGGGTGCCGGTGGCGTTGAGGGATGTGGGCCGCGCGGCGGACTCGGAGATGATCCAGGGCAATGTCGTCCGGATCAATGGGCGCCGGGCGGTGTATCTGCCGATCATGAAGCAGGCCGGGGCGAACACGATCAGGGTCATTGATGGCATCAAGGAGACGTTGCCGAACCTGATCGGGCTGCCTCAAGACCTGGACGTGAAACTGACCTTTGATCAGTCGATTTATATCCGCCAAGCGATCCAGACGCTGGAAGAGGAAGGTCTCCTGGGTGGCGGGCTGGCCTGTCTGATGGTCCTGCTCTTCCTGGGAAACCTCCGCTCCACCCTCATTATCACCCTGGCCATCCCCCTTTCGATCACCGCGGCCTTGATCGCCCTCTATTTCACGGGCCATACGGTCAACGTCATGACATTGGGCGGCTTTGCGCTGGCGGTCGGTCGCCTCGTGGACGACGCGATCGTGCTGG
>JBOHOM010000256.1:0-14225 GCA_050731075.1 Nitrospiraceae bacterium | reverse complement strand
CGTCCCTGTTTTCTATTCGCGACTCCCACCGCATCCAGGGCGCCCCTGACGATATGGTATCGAACGCCGGGAAGGTCCTTGACGCGGCCACCCCTGACCAGGACGATCGAATGTTCCTGCAGATTGTGACCCACCCCCGGAATATAGGAGGTGACTTCCAGCCCGTTCGTCAGACGGACGCGCGCCACTTTCCGAAGAGCCGAATTGGGCTTTTTGGGAGTCGACGTATACACTCGAATGCAGACTCCTCGCTTCTGTGGGCAGCGTCTGAGGGCCGGGCTTTTCGTCTTGCCCCTCACCAGCCGTCTCCCGTGGCGCACCAACTGATTAATGGTCGGCATACCTTCCCTCTTTCACTCCATGCGACCGTCGAACGCGGCCACCCGGACTAGCAAACCTACGCATTATAGGGAGGCCTCCAGGAAGTGTCAAGCCGGTTGCCTGCCCATCCCGTTCAGTTGCCGAGCGCGTCCGCCTCTGTGTGCGCCTGGCCCTCCTGCCCGATCCCCACCGGCTCGTCCACCAGCGCCGGAGGTGGCAGCTCTTTCTTCGGACTGATCACGAAGGTATCCCGATACTCGGCAAATCCGGTTCCTGCCGGAATCAGTCGACCCACGATCACGTTTTCCTTGAGTCCCAGGAGGGGATCTTCACGCCCGTTGATCGCCGCCTCGGTCAGCACGCGCGTGGTCTCCTGGAACGAGGCCGCCGAAATGAAACTGTCGGTGGTCAGCGCAGCTTTGGTGATTCCCAGGAGCACCGGCTTCCCGAGAGCGGGTTTGCCTCCGCCGGCCAACACGCGTTCATTTTCCTCATCGAACACGAACTTGCTCACCTGGCTGCCGGGCAGGAACCCGGTATCGCCGGGATCTTCGACCCGAACCTTCCGCAGCATCTGCCGCACGATGATCTCAATGTGCTTGTCGTTGATCGAGACACCCTGCAGGCGGTAGACGTCCTGCACTTCGTCCACGAGATACTTCTGCAATTCCTTCGGGCCCAACACATCCAGGATGTCGTGAGGGTTGGCCGATCCATCCATCAACGGTTCGCCGGCCCGGACCCAGTCCCCCTCGTGAACGTTGACGTGTTTCCCCTTGGGGATGAAATACTCCTTCACATCCCCCACCTTGTTGTCCACCACCACTTTCCGCATGCCTTTGACGAACCCGCCATAGGAGATTTCGCCATCGATTTCACTGATCACCGCCTGCTCTTTGGGTCTTCTCGCTTCGAACAGCTCCGCCACTCGCGGGAGGCCTCCTGTGATGTCCTTCGTCTTCGTCGTCTCGCGGGGGATCTTGGCCAGGACGTCGCCCGGATGCATCGTCGCTCCCTTCTCCACGAGGATGTGCGCGCCGACCGGCAATAAGTAGCGGGCGACCGCTGCCGGGTTGGAGATCTTTGCGGTCTTGCCGGACTCGTCCTTGATCGAGATCCGAGGCCGCAGCGTGGCGCCCGCATGCTCGATCACAACCTTGCGTGAGAGACCGGTGACCTCATCGAGCTCTTCCTTCATCGTCACGCCCTCGACGATGTCGCCATAGGCCACCTTTCCCCCCGCCTCCGTGAGGATCAGCAGTGAATAGGGGTCCCACTCGACCAGCTTCTGGCCGGCTTCCACATGGCTCGCATCTTTGACTTTGATCCGCGCGCCATAGACGACCGGGTATTTTTCGCGCTCGCGCCCGGTGTCGTCATAGATCGCGATCTTGGCGTTCCGGTTCATCACGACCCAGTCGCCTTCTTTATTCTTGACGGCGATCGCGTTGTTGTAGGCATCGGTGTTTTTCTTCGCGTCGAAGCTCATAAACCTCAGCACGCCCGCGTGCTTCGCCTCGAGCACCGTCTGCTCCACCACCTTGCTGGCGGTGCCCCCGATATGGAAGGTGCGCATCGTCAACTGCGTTCCGGGTTCACCGATCGACTGGGCCGCGATCACACCGACCGGTTCGCCCTTCTCGACCAGCCGGCCGCGCGACAGGTCGCGCCCGTAACATTTCATGCAGACTCCCCGCCGAGATTGGCAGGTCAGCACCGACCGGATCTTGACCCGATCCACTCCGGCCTCCACGATCCCTTTCGACCGGTCCTCGTCGATCTCTTCGTTGGCCTTGACGATGATCTCGCCGGTGACCGGATCGCGGATATCCTCCGCGGCCAGCCGGCCCAGGATACGCTCCTCGAGCGGCTGGATCACCTCGCCCCCTTCGACCAGCGCGGTCACCACGATCCCATCGGTGGTCTCGCAATCCGCCTCGCTTACGATGACGTCCTGCGAGATGTCAACGAGACGCCTGGTCAGATAACCCGAGTTGGCGGTCTTCAAGGCGGTGTCGGCGAGTCCCTTGCGGGCCCCGTGCGTGGAGATGAAATACTGCAACACGGTCAGGCCTTCGCGGAAATTGGCCGTGATCGGCGTCTCGATGATCTCGCCCGACGGCTTCGCCATCAGTCCGCGCATGCCGCCCAACTGGCGGATCTGCTGCGAACTGCCGCGCGCACCGGAATCCGCCATCATAAAGATGGGGTTGAAGGCCTCCTGGGTCCGCGCGTCCCCACCGGCACCGAGCTCTTTCATCATCTCGTTGGCCACCTGTTCCGTCACATGGGCCCAGATGTCGATGTCCTTGTTATAGCGCTCGCCATTGGTGATGAGGCCCTCCGAGTACTGCTTCTCGATCTCGTTGACCTCCCGCTGGGCCTTGGTGATCAGCTCCTCCTTCTTCGTCGGGATATGCATGTTGTCGATGCAGATCGACACCCCCGCCTTCGTGGCGTAGAAGAACCCGATGTCCTTGATCTTGTCCAATAGCACGACCGTCTCTCGATGGCCGGCCTGGCGATAGACCGTGTCAATCAGCCTCGTCATCTCCTTTTTGGTCATCAGCTGATTGGCATGCGAGAACGGAATCGAGGCCGGCAGGATGGTGCCCAGCAGCACCCTTCCGGCGGTCGTCGACACCAAGGCGCCTTCGACGCGCACCTTGATCTTGGCATGCTCCTCCACCGCCCCGGCATCGTAGGCCATCCTGACTTCTTCCGGCGAGGAGAACACCTTCCCCTCGCCTTTGGCGCCGGCCCGTTCCTTGGTGAGCCAATAGCAGCCCAGCACCATGTCCTGGGATGGGACCGCGATCGGCTTTCCGTTCGCAGGCGACAGGATATTGCTGATGGACATCATCAGCACCCGGGCCTCGATCTGGGCCTCGATGGAGAGGGGCACGTGCACCGCCATCTGGTCGCCGTCGAAGTCGGCGTTGAAGGCCGCGCAGACCAACGGGTGGAGACGGATGGCTTTCCCCTCGACCAACACCGGATCGAACGCCTGGATACCCAGCCGGTGGAGGGTGGGAGCCCGGTTCAGCAGGACGGGATGCTCACGAATGACTTCGTCCAACACGTCCCACACCTCCGGACGCTCTTTCTCGACCAACCGCTTGGCGCTCTTGATCGTGGTCGCCGCGCCGCGTTCCTCCAACTTGTGGAAGATGAACGGTTTGAACAATTCCAGCGCCATCTTCTTCGGCAGCCCGCATTGATGGAGGCGGAGCTCCGGCCCCACCACGATGACCGAGCGGCCGGAATAATCGACGCGCTTCCCGAGCAGATTCTGCCGGAAACGGCCTTGCTTGCCCTTCAGCATGTCGCTCAGCGACTTCAGAGGCCGCTTGTTGGGGCCTCGAATCGCCCGTCCTCTCCTGCCGTTGTCGAACAGCGCGTCCACCGCCTCCTGCAGCATGCGCATCTCGTTGCGGATAATCACGCCGGGCGCTTTCAGCTCGATCAGCCGCTTCAAGCGATTGTTCCGGTTGATCACGCGCCGGTAGAGATCGTTCAGGTCCGAGGTGGCAAACCGGCCGCCGTCCAGGGGCACCAGGGGGCGAAGCTCCGGCGGGAGGACCGGGATGACGTCCATCACCATCCACTCCGGTTTGTTGCCGGACTTGCGGAACGCCTCGATCACCTTGAGACGCTTCGCGTACTTCTTCTTGAGCGCAGCCGACGTGGAGGTCTTGGCCTTCAGCTGAAGCTCGTCCCAGAGCGCGGCGATGCTGCTCTTGCGGAGCAAGTCCCGGATCGCTTCGGCGCCGATGCCGGCCTTGAACGCGCTGACTCCATGCTGTTCCTGCAGGCTCCGGAGTTTCTCCTCGGTCAGCAGCTCTTTCTCGCGGAGCGGGGTCTCCCCGGGGTCGGTCACCACGTAGCTTTCGAAGTACAGGATTTTCTCGAGGTGCTTCAGGTTCATATCCAGCAACGTGCCGATGCGGCTCGGCACACCCTTCAAGAACCAGATGTGCGCCACCGGCGCCGCCAGCTCGATATGCCCCATCCGCTCCCGCCGCACCTTGGACTGAATCACTTCGACGCCGCACTTATCACAGACGATGCCGCGGTGCTTCATCCGCTTGTACTTGCCGCAATTACATTCCCAGTCCTTGATGGGCCCGAAGATCTTGGCGCAAAACAGCCCGTCCTTCTCCGGCTTGAAGGACCGATAGTTGATTGTCTCCGGTTTCTTCACCTCGCCATAGGACCACGACCGGATTTTCTCCGGAGACGCGATTCGGATGCGCATGGAATCGAACGAGACGGAATCGCGCGGCTTTTCGAACAACGTGTATACGCCTTCCAAGGTTGATCCCTCCTTAGCGGCTGCTGTGATGTCTTCCGTCCACCATTTCACGGGGAGGTGGCGGGGCTGACTTCTACTGCGCGCATCATCACCCGTTGCATTTTGAAGAGCAACGGGTACCCGGCACATTCAGATCGTGCGCGCTCTGCGAGCAAGGAAGTCGGCCCAGCTGCCTCCCTTTCACTCTTTGGCTTTGATCAATTCCACGTCCAGCCCGAGGCTCTGGAGCTCTTTCACCAGCACATTGAACGATTCCGGCAGCCCCGGCTCCAAGAAAGGCTCACCCTTCACGATGGCCTCATACATCCGCGAGCGGCCCGGCACGTCGTCGGATTTCACGGTGAGGAACTCCTGCAAGGTGGAGGCCGCTCCATACGCCTGGAGCGCCCAGACCTCCATTTCACCCAGTCGCTGTCCCCCGAACTGCGCCTTGCCGCCCAGCGGTTGCTGGGTGACGAGTGAATACGGCCCGATGGACCGGGCATGGATCTTATCGTCCACCAGGTGATGCAACTTCATCATGTACATATACCCGACGGTCACCGGGCTACCGAACGCCTCGCCGGTCCGTCCGTCATAGACCGTGGATTGACCGCTCCCCGACAGTTTCGCTCTTTTCAGCAGATCTTTGATCTCTTTTTCCGACGCGCCGTCAAACACGGGGCTGGAGACATGGATCCCGAGTGCCTTGGCCGCCCACCCAAGATGCGTTTCGAGGATCTGGCCCACATTCATCCGGGACGGAACCCCCAGCGGGTTCAACACGATCTCGACTGGCGTGCCGTCGGGCAGGTACGGCATGTCTTCCTCCGGGAGAATCCGCGAGACCACGCCTTTGTTCCCGTGCCGGCCCGCCATCTTGTCGCCGACCGACACCTTCCGCTTCATCGCAATGTACACCTTGACCAGCTTGATCACGCCGGGCGGCAGTTCATCGCCCCGCTTCAGTCGTCCGACTCGTTCGTCGTACCACGTCTGGAGGATCTCGACCTGCTCTTTGGCGTGCCGCTCGATCTCCTCGAGCGATTTTTGCTCGTCAGGATCGCCGAGAATGATATGCCTGACGTTCCCGTCCGACAGCTTCTTGAGGATCTCGGCTGCGAGCTTCCCCTTCTTCTTGAGGATCACATCGCCGCTCTCAGGGTCCATGAGGTCTCGCCCCACGACCTTTCCCAACAGCAGCTTGCGAAACTTCTTGTTCCTCTCCTCCTCAATGATGCGCAGCTCGTCCTGGTGATCCCGCTGAAGCTTCAGGACATCCTCGCTTTCAATGCTCCTCGACCGCTCATCCTTGTCCAGTCCTTTACGAGAAAAGATCTTGACGTCCACGACAATACCCTCGACCCCGGGCGGAACCTGGAGCGAGGTGTCTTTGACGTCGCCCGCCTTTTCGCCGAAGATCGCCCGAAGCAATTTCTCTTCGGGGGTCAGCTGCGTTTCACCTTTCGGAGTCACCTTGCCGACCAGGATATCCCCCGGTTTCACTTCAGCACCGATCCGAATGATCCCGCTCTCATCGAGGTTCCGCAGCGCCTCCTCCCCGATGTTGGGAATATCGCGGGTGATATCCTCCTTCCCCAGCTTGGTGTCGCGCGCCTCCACCTCGAACTCTTCGATATGGATCGAGGTGAACGTGTCCTCCCGCACCAGCTTTTCGCTGATCAGGATGGCGTCCTCGAAATTAAACCCGCCCCAGGGCATGAACGCCACCGGCACATTCCGCCCCAGCGCCAGTTCGCCACGATCGATGGCCGGACCATCGGCCAGCACCTGCCCCATTTTGACCGGCTGCCCGACGCGGACGACCGGCGTCTGGGTGATACAGGTATTCTGGTTCGAGCGTTGGAACTTGATCAATTCATGCACATCAAGGCCCGCGTCGCCCTTCCGGCCCCCCTCCTCTTTCTTCTTGTGTTCCGCTCTCACCACGATACGGGTCGCATCCACGCTCTCCACGACGCCCGCCCGTTTCGCCAGCACCACGTACCCGGAGTCCCTCGCGACGACCGCTTCCATCCCGGTGCCGACCAGAGGGACCTCCGTTTGGATCAACGGCACCGCCTGGCGCTGCATATTCGAACCCATGAGGGCCCGGTTGGCATCGTCATGCTCCAGGAAAGGGATCATGGCCGTCGCGACGCTCACGACCTGCTTGGGCGACACATCCATGTATTCGACCTTGTCGGGGGTGGCGCTGATAAAGTCACCTCCGTGCCGGGCCGAGACCGTTTCCGACACCAGCCGACCCGATGCATCGAGCTTTGAATTGGCCTGCGCGATCACGTATCGTTCGCCTTCGATCGCCGAAAGATACTCGATCTCGTCGGTCACCCGCCCTTTGCGAACACGGCGGTAGGGTGCCTCGATAAAGCCGAAGTCGTTGATCCGCGCGTAGGTGGCCAGCGAGGTGATCAACCCGATGTTGGGCCCTTCCGGCGTTTCGATCGGGCAGATCCGGCTGTAATGCGAAGGGTGCACATCGCGCACCTCGAACCCGGCTCGTTCCCGCGTCAATCCCCCCGGGCCCAGCGCGGACAACCGGCGCTTGTGGGTGATCTCGGCCAAGGGGTTCGTCTGATCCATGAACTGGGAGAGTTGACTGCTGCTGAAGAACTCCTTGATGGCCGCCACGACCGGTTTGGCGTTGATGAGGTCGTGCGGCAACACCGTCTCCATGTCCAAGAGGTTCATCCGCTCCTTGATGCTCCGCTCCATCCGCACCAGCCCCAACCGGAACTGGTTTTCCAGCAACTCGCCCACTGAACGGACTCGTCGGTTCCCCAAGTGATCGATATCATCGACCTCGCCCTTGCCCATCTTGAGGTTGACGAGGTACCGAATGACTTCCACGATATCCTGAGGCGTCAGCGTCCGTTGCTCGAGCGGAAGATCCAGTCCCAGCTTTTTGTTCAACTTGAGCCTGCCGACCGGCGAGAGATCATACCGCTTGGGGTTATAGAACAGATTGTCGAAGAGCACCCTGGCGGTCTCGATGGAGGGCGTCTCTCCGGGCCTGAGCCGTTTGTAGATCTCCACCATCGCCTCTTCCTTGGAGGCCGTCCGCTCCATCTCCAGGGTGTCGAGGATGACCGGGGTCGCCGTCGCCGCGTCCAAATAGATGACCTTGAAGCTTTCCACGTGACCGCCGAGGATCTTGTCGATTGTCGGGGTCGTCAACTTGTGGTTCTTGTCGAGAATCTTCTCCTTGCTGACCGGGTCCACGAGCTCGGTCAGGACGGCTCGTCCGACCAGCTCCGCCGCGTTGACCGGAATTTCCTTCACCCCCGCTGCACGCAGGCGTGTGATCAGGTTTTTGGTCAGCTTGGCCCCCTCCCGAACGATGGGTTCCTTGCTCCCCTTCTCCGCCACTTCCATCGGGCATTTCAGGCCGTGGTGTATCTCCGGATCCAGCTTCCGCAGCAACTTCCCTTTCACCACGCGGATCTCCTCGACCGGGTAGTACATCTTGAGCAGGTCATCGGTCGAATAGCTGAACGCCTTCAGCAGAATCGTGGCTGGCATCTTCCGGCGGCGGTCGATCCGGACGTACAAGATGTCACGGGCATCAAACTCGAAGTCCAGCCACGACCCGCGGTACGGGATGATCCGGGCGGAATACAGGACTTTGCCGCTCGCGTGCGTGCGACCCTTATCGTGGGTGAACGACGCGCCGGGCGAGCGATGCAGCTGACTGACCACCACCCGTTCCGTCCCGTTCACGATGAAGGTGCCTCGCTCGGTCATGAGCGGAAGCTCGCCGACGTAGACCTCCTGCTCTCGCACGTCCAGCACCTTTTTCTTCGGCCCTTTGTCCTCTTTGTCGAAGACGACAAGCCTGACCCTGAGCTTGAGCGGGACGGCATACGTCATCCCCTGTTCGAGACACTCACGGACGTCGTATTTCGGCGCGCCGAGCGAGTAGTTTGAGAATTCCAGAATCGCCGTGTTGTTGTATTCCGAGATCGGGAAGACGCTGGTGAGCGCCGCCTGGAGTCCCTTGTCCTCCCGCCGGTCAGGCTCTTTTTCCATCTGGAGAAACTGCTCGTAAGACCGCTTCTGGATCTCAATCAGATCAGGAATGTCAATGTTGGCTCTGATTTTTGAACAATCTCTCCGCTCGATCAACCCATTGACGATCTGTTCCAACATACCTACGCCCCTCCTGGGCTGCTCACAGCGAGTAGCGAGCAGCTAATAGCTGAATAGGTCCGTGCTGTCCGCTATTGACTATTTGCTATTCGCTGTTCGTTGGGCACTGCGTTATTTCACCTCGACCTTGGCGCCGCTGTCCTCCAGCTTCTTCTTCATCGTCTCGGATTCTTCCTTCGAGACGCCGGTCTTCACCGGCTTGGGCGCGCCCTCCACCAAATCCTTCGCCTCCTTGAGGCCGAGGCTCGTCAGTTCTCGCACCACCTTGATGACCTGGATTTTCTTCTCCGCAGGGGCGCTCACCAGCATGACGTCAAACGCCGTCTTTTCCTCCACAGCGGCCGCCGGCCCGCCGGCTGCCGTAGTGACCGCCACGGCCACTGGCGCCGCCGCGGTGACTCCGAAGCGGGTCTCGAGCCCTTTCACCAGTTCGGACAGTTCCAACACACTCATGTGTTCGATCGCTTTGATGAAGTCCTCTTGCGAGAGCTTACCCTCAGTCGTTGGCATGTCCCCTTCTCCTTTCCTCTTGTCCTGTATCGCCACAATCACCCCAACCAGTCCTCGTACCAGTCCGCTCAGCGCAAAGACCAAGCCGCGGACCGGTCCTTGCATCGCCGAGAGCATCATGGACAGCAGCGTCTCCCTCGACGGCAGGCTGGCCACCGCGAGGAGTCGAGGAGCCGGAAGCAGATGTCCCTCCAACACCCCGACCATGATTTTGATCCTCTCCTCGCGTTTCTCCGCCCGGATGAAGTCGCGGAAGATCTTCGTCGGGAGCACGGGGTCATCGTATCCGATCATCACGGCCAATGGACCCTTGAAGTGAGGCTTCACGGCCTCCAGCGAGGTTCCTTCGACCGCGCGCGCGGCAAGCGTATTCTTGACGACCTTGAATTCCGCCTTCGCGCCTCGCAACTGCTTGCGCAGTTCGGTGACTTCATTCACGGAGAGCCCGGAGCATTCGGTCATAATCGCGAGCTTGGCCCGGGAAAACCGTTCGTGCAGCTCCGCGACCACCGTCGCTTTCTCGTCCTTTTTCATCCTGGGTACCTTCTCTTCTGCTGATCAGCGGGTGGCGCCGGCCTGGGGCCCGGCCGCCCGTTCACCCGTTGCACTCGAAGAGCAACGGGTCCCCGGGTCCCATACATCGGGCGGGGTGCGAGGACGGCCGGGCTGGCCGGGGACAGGCCCCGCTGAGCGCCCCCTCAACTCCACTGCTTGGCGATTGCCACGGCGTCCAACCGTATCCCCGGGCCCATCGTGCTCGAGAGCGTCGCGCTCATCAGATACCGACCCTTGCAGGAAGCCGGCTTCGCTTTCATCACGGACTCGAGGATCGAATGCGCGTTCTCGTACAGCCGTTGCGCGTCGAACGAGACCTTGCCGATCGACACATGCACGATCCCGGCTTTCTCGACCTTGTATTCAACCCGCCCTTTCCTGATCTCGGCCATGGCTTTGGCAATCTCAAACGTCACGGTGCCGGCCTTGGGGTTGGGCATTAACCCGCGCGGGCCAAGCACCTTGCCGAGTTTGCCCACCGCCCCCATCAGGTCAGGCGTCGCAATCGCCTGATCGAACTCCATCCACCCTCCCTTGATCTTCTCGATCAGATCCTCAGCGCCCACATGATCCGCACCGGCCGCCCGAGCCTCCTGCTCCTTCTCCCCCTTGGCGAACACCAGGACGCGCAGCTTTTTCCCCGTTCCGTGCGGGAGCACGGTCGTTCCCCTGACCATTTGATCGGACCGCTTGGGATCCACTCCCAGCCGGAGGGCCATATCCACGGACTCATCAAACTTCGCATAGGCAGTCTGCTTCACGAGCTCCACGGCATCCTTCAATCCGTACTGTCGCGATTGGAGCTTCCCCAACGAGGCCTTCATCTTCTTGCCCATCTCATTCCCTCTACTGAACCACGACCCCCATGCTTCGGGCTGTTCCCTCGATGATCTTGATGGCCCCCTCCAGATCCGCTGCATTCAGGTCAGGCATTTTCTGCTTCGCAATCTCCCGCACCTTGGCTTTCGAAACCACTCCGACTTTATCCTTGTGCGGAGCCCCCGAGCCCTTGATAATCCCGGCAGCCTTCTTCAGCAGATCGGACGCCGGCGGGGTACGCGTGACGAAGGTGAAGGTGCGGTCCTTGTACACCGTGATCACGACCGGGATGATGCTTCCCTCCTCTTTCTGAGTCCTGGCGTTGAACTGCTTGCAGAACTCCATAATATTGACGCCATGCTGACCGAGAGAGGGCCCGACCGGGGGGGCCGGATTGGCCTTCCCGGCCGGAATCTGTAGTTTGATCTGCGCCGAAATTTCCTTTGCCATTCTTCGCTCCGCGAATAGGCTAGAGGCTATGGGCGCGAGGCTACAGGGAAGGCAATGGGCTATAGGCCATGGGCAATGGGCCGGAACATCGGACGTATCGCCTATAACCCCTCGCCCATCGCCTTCCCCATCGCCTATTGCCTATCGCCCATTGCCCATCGCCTTGTCTTCAAATTCGTTCTACTTGCAAAAAACCCAATTCCACCGGCGTTGACCGCCCGAAGATGCTCACCAGTACCTTGACCCGGTTATGATCGGCATCCACCTCATCCACCAGGCCGTTGAACCCCAGAAATGGCCCGTCGATAATCCGGACATTGTCGCCCTTAATAAAACGGATCGCCTCACGAGGCGCCGCGGTTCCGGAGTCCACCTGCTTGAGCAGTGAGTCTGCCTCGTCGGGGGTGAGTGGAATCGGCCGCGCCCCTCCTCCGACAAAGCCGGTGACCTTGGGTGTCTCCTTGATCAGCTGGACGGTCTCGTCCGTGAGCGGGCTTTCCAGCTCCACCAACACATATCCGGGGAAAAACTTCCTCTTCGAAGTCCTGCGTCTGCCGTCCTTGATCTCGATCACGTCCTCGGTGGGGACCAGAACCTGCCCCAGCTTCTCGACCAGCCCCATTTGGTTCGCCCGTTCCACAATGCTGGTCTTGACCCGGCCCTCAAATCCCGCATAGGTGTGGATCACATACCAATCTTTACTCATTCCCATCCCTCTAAGCAGCAGCCGCCTCACCGACCGGGCGCCCTGCGCTCTCGTGACACAGGCGACCCACCTGGCTCGTTCCCTCAATCACTCAAATCACTTTGCTCACTAGCCAGACCAGGAACGAGTCTACGACCGACAAGTAGATCGACATGATCACGCAGAACACGATGACGACCGTGGTGGACCCGATCGTTTCACCCTTGGTGGGAAAGGACACCTTCTTAAACTCACCCTTGACGTCGGACAAAAATTCACTGATGGAGGACCACAGATTTTTGAACATGACCACGCTCCGGCGTTAGCCGCGCCCCGCGATTCCGATCAATGCAGCACGGTCGTTCTGGCAGGGGCACCAGGAATCGAACCCGGACCTTCGGTTTTGGAGACCGACGTGCTAGCCGTTGAACACCATGCCCCTCTTCACAGAACGAGGCTAAGGTTGAGGCTTAGGTTGAGGGAGGATCACATCCAGGACCTTTTCCGACCTTAGCCTTAACCTTCCTCACTTCACTTCTTTATGAGGCGTGTGTTTCCGACAAGAGCGGCAGTATTTGTTTCGCCCCAGGCGGTCCGGATCGTTCTTCTTGTTCTTCATGGTCGAGTAATTTCGGTGTTTGCAAATCGAACACGCCATGCTGATGATCTCCCGCATCTCTTACCCCTGCTTTCTCCCACTTCAAGGGCATCGCGAGTTTATGCGCGGGGTCGCCGAGGGTGCCCCCAATCCGCGGGTCCCTGCGGGTGGCGTCGACCTGGGGCCCGGCCGCCCGCAGCGGGGTCCCCACACCGGGCGGGGTGCGAGGACGGCCGGGCTGGTCGGCGACAGGACCCGCACGCTGACCTGGCTACGCCACGATCTCCGTCACGACGCCCGAGCCGACCGTCTTGCCCCCCTCCCGGATCGCAAACCGCAGCCCCTGATCCATCGCAATCGGCGCAATCAGCTCCCCCGTCAGCCGCACATTGTCCCCCGGCATCACCATCTCCACCCCCGGCGTCAACGCCACCACCCCCGTCACGTCCGTCGTCCGAAAGTAAAACTGCGGCCGATACCCGTTGAAAAACGGCGTGTGCCGGCCCCCCTCCTCCTTCGTCAGCACGTAGACTTCCGCCTTGAACTTCGTGTGCGGCGTGATGCTCCGCGGCTTCGCCAGCACCATCCCCCGCTCCACCTCCTCCTTCTTCGTCCCCCGCAGCAACACCCCAATGTTGTCCCCCGCCTGCCCCTCGTCCAGCACCTTGCGAAACATCTCCACCCCCGTCACCACCGTGCTGGCCGTCGGCCGCAACCCCACGATCTCCACCTCATCCCCCACCTTCACCACCCCACGCTCCACCCGACCCGTCACCACCGTCCCCCGACCCGAAATCGAAAAAATGTCCTCGATCGGCATCAAAAAATCCTTGTCCACCGCCCGCTCCGGCACCGGAATGTACTCGTCCACCGCCGACAACAACTCCATCACCTTCCCCCCCCACTCCGACTCCGCCTCCCCACTCTCCAACGCCCGCAACGCCGAACCCCGCACCACCGGAATCTCCTCCCCAGGAAAATCGTACGACGACAACAACTCCCGAATCTCCAACTCCACCAAATCCAACAACTCCGGATCGTCCACCATGTCGCACTTGTTCATGAACACCACGATGTACGGCACCCCCACCTGACGCGCCAACAAAATGTGCTCCCGCGTCTGCGGCATCGGACCATCCGCCGCCGACACCACCACGATCGCCCCATCCATCTGCGCCGCCCCCGTAATCATGTTCTTCACGTAATCCGCATGACCCGGACAATCCACGTGCGCATAATGCCGCCTCTCCGTCTGATACTCCACGTGCGCCGTCGCGATCGTGATCCCCCGCTCCTTCTCCTCCGGCGCCTTGTCAATCTGATCAAACGCCACAAAATCCGCCAACCCCTTCCCCGCCAACACCCGCGTGATCGCCGCCGTCAACGTCGTCTTCCCATGATCCACGTGACCAATCGTCCCCACGTTCACGTGCGGCTTCGTCCGCTCAAACTTCCCCTTGGCCATGGTCCCCTCCTAGCAATTGCGGATTACAGAACTCGGGCCGCGCGCTCAAGCCGCCGGCGCCGACAAGCGATCTTCATCCGGCCGCCTTGGCCACCACCTCTTCGCTGACGCTCTTCGGAGCCTGCTCGTACGAGGCGAACTGCATCGTGTAGGTGGCTCTCCCCTGGGTCTCCGACCGCAGGTCGGTCGCATAGCCGAACATCTCGCCGAGAGGCACCTTGCAGCTGATCACCTGCGCGTTGCCGCGGGCCTCCATGTGCTGCACGCGGCCGCGGCGGGAGGTGATGTCGCCGATGACGTCCCCCATGTACTCCTCCGGAGTCACGACCTCGACGGCCATGATGGGCTCGAGGAGGAC
>JBOHOM010000255.1:0-4593 GCA_050731075.1 Nitrospiraceae bacterium | reverse complement strand
CCCTGTGGTGGCACGTTGGCCACCGTCCCTTCGATCAGTTTCAGCAGCGCCTGCTGCACCCCCTCCCCGGACACATCGCGGGTAATGGACGGGCTGTCGCTTTTTCTGCTGATCTTGTCGATTTCATCGATATAGACGATCCCGCGCGCGGCCCGTTCCACATCATAGTCGGAAGCCTGCAGCAGTTTGAGGATGATGTTTTCCACATCCTCGCCGACGTAGCCGGCCTCGGTCAGGGTGGTCGCGTCTGCCAGGGTGAACGGGACGTCAAGGTAGCGGGCCAGCGTCTGGGCCAGCAGCGTTTTGCCCGTACCGGTCGGCCCGATCATTAAGATATTGCCTTTCTGGAGCTCGACCTCGTCCACCTCATTGGCGGAGATCCGTTTGTAATGGTTGTGGACGGCGACCGACAGGATCTTCTTCGCCCGATCCTGCCCGATGACATACTGGTCCAGGTGGTGCTTGATTTCGGCCGGCTTGCGGAGCTTCGAGGAGATTTCTTCTTTCGCTTCTTCCCAGTCCTCCGCGATGATGTCGTTGCAGAGGTTCACACACTCGTCGCAGATGTAGACGGTGGGGCCGGCGATCAGCTTGCGGACCTCGTCACGGCTTTTCCCACAGAACGAACACCGCAGGTGCCGGTCCGTCTTGTCCTGTTTCGGCATGTCGCCTCCATACCAAGCTTCGCTTGAACCGCCATACCTCGCTTGCGTGATCCGCGGCGTTCGATCAAATCGCCGCGGAGAGTTTTTTTGCCTCAAGTAAGCTTAAATTCTTTGCTTCGCTTGAACCGCCGCTGGCTACTTGTCCTTCGCCCCGTCTTTCCCGTGATCCTTGGCCCCGTCCTTGGTGACCTCCTTCATGCCCCTGGGATGCCGCGTGATGACCTCGTCGATCAGCCCGTACTTCTTGGCCTCCTCGCCTGACATGAAGTAATCCCGCTCCGTGTCCTGCGCGATCTTGTCGAGCGGCTGGCCGGTGTGCTTGGCCAGGATCTCGTTCAACCGCTCGCGCACCTTGAGGATTTCTCGCGCGTGGATGTCGATCTCCGTCGCCTGCCCCTGAAATCCCCCCATGGGTTGATGAATCAGGATCCGGGTGTTGGGGAGCGCAAACCGTTTCCCCTTTGTCCCGGCTGCCAGCAGCAGCGCGCCCATGCTGGCCGCCTGCCCGAGACAGATGGTGTTGATCGGCGGCTTGACGTACTGCATGGTGTCATAAATGCCCAATCCTGCGGTCACGGCGCCACCGGGAGTATTGATGTAGAGGTTGATGTCCTTCTCCGGATCCTCCGCTTCCAGGAACAGCAGTTGCGCGATGACGAGGTTCGCAAACATATCGTCGATCGGCGCGCCCAGGAAGATGATGCGGTCCTTGAGCAGCCGGGAATAGATATCGTAGGCGCGCTCGCCGCGGTTGGTCTGCTCGATCACGATGGGCACTAACATAACGCCTGTCCTTTCTCGTTCATTCCACGCTCCTTCAGTCAGACAGTCGGCTCATCTTACCACACTTCGCGCTTCTTTCCTCCGCACTTTCATATCCGGTGAACTCGAGGGGACGTTCGGAACTACTTCTGGATGACCGCATGCCGATACACGAAATCCAAGGCCTTGTCGGCGAGAATGCGGCCCCTGAGTTCGTCCCCGGATTCCTCTCCACCGGCCTCCACCATGCGACGCACCTCCTCGGCTGAAAGTTTCAGCTCCGAGGCCATCCGCTCGATCTGCGCCGAGACGTCCTCTTCCTCCACCGTCAGCCGTTCCTTGTCCGCAATCGCCTCCAGGATGAGGCCGACCTTCACCCGTCGCGTCGCCTCGGGAAGATGCTCTTCCCGCAGCCGCTTGATCTCCTCCTGGCGCTTGCCGGGGTCGTCGAAGTCCGCCGCCCCTCCTCTCTGTCTCCGGCGTACGGCCAGGTGTTGACGGACCATCGCGGTGAGTTCACGCTCGACCAGGGTGTCGGGCGCCTCGAAGTGGTGGGTGTCGGCGAGGCGCTTGAGGATGAAATCTTTGTACGTCTCTTCGATATCCTTCTTCAGCGCTCTTTCCATCTCCACCCGAAGCTTCTCCTTGAGCTCGGCCAGCGACGCATAAGGGCCGCAATCCTTGGCGAACTCATCGTCCAACGGGGAGAGCTGCTTCTGTTTGACCGCCTTCACACTGAACCGGAACGTCACGGATTTCCCCGCCAGGCGCCGGTCCGGATGCGTCGCGGGGTAGGGCTGGGAGATCTCGACGAACTCGCCTTCCTTTTTTCCGATCAATTGCTCGTCCACCTCCAACCCGAGGACGGGCATCTTGGAACCGACCCGGTGGAGCTGGCCTTCCTTCTTCGCCCCTTCGAGCGGCGCGAGATCCAGAAATCCTTCCACGTCCAGGACGGCGTAATTGCCCTCGGCCAGCCGCGTTCCGGCAGGCGCAGCCTGGAGCTGGGCCTGCTGCTCCCGCAGCGCTTCCAGCGCTCGGTCCACCTGCTCCTCCGTCACCGTGCGCGTGTCCGGCTTCAGAGAAATGGGATTGGGCGGGCGGTAGTCCCGAAGCTCGATCTTCGGCTTGATCTCGACCGTGGCGGTAAAGGAGAACGCGGCGTTCTTTTTGATTTTCACCCGTTCGAGCGGCGGCACTTCCACCAGCACCGGCACGATGCCGGCCTGTCTGATCGCCCGCTCATAATAGTCGGGCACCAGCCGACGGATCACGTCTTCCTCAACCTCTTTGGCATACCGCTTCTCCAACAGCGCCACCGGGGCCTTGCCTGGCCGGAACCCCGGGATCCGGACTTGCCGGTTGAGGTCGGCGTAGGCCTGGGCAAACTGCCGATTGACTTCGTCTTCCGGGATCTCGATCTTGAGCGCACGCTTCATCGGCCCAAGTTCTGTGACTTCCAGTTTCATGCCTGGCGCGTACCGGGGACCGACTGGGGGTGAATCAGCGTGAAGTCCTGTCTCTGATGCGATGGTGCGAGAGGAGGGACTTGAACCCCCACGGTTTCCCACGAGATCCTAAGTCTCGCGCGTCTGCCAGTTCCGCCACTCTCGCGCCGTGTATTCGTTCCTTTTACAGGTCAGCCGCCCCACTGTCAACCCGGAGCACGCCACCGGACACATTCCTTCCCCACTCGCCGATCCAACCACGCTCTTCAGCGCCGCACCACCAAGGCACCGATGAGCATGGCGGCCCCCCAAACGCCCGCCCAAAGAGGCGTGACCGGCGGGGGTGGCGGAACACCGGAGCAGCACGGTATACTACAGACCTCGACACAGGGAAGGGTCCCGGATCGTGAGGTGTGAGCTCAGTGGCCCCTCGCAGCTCGCAATCTTGCCACAGCCCCATCGGTCAGTCTGATCCGTGCTCCCGACCTGACCATTCCGGCGTCTCGGATGCCCTGGCCTCGAAAGGCCCGTGGCGGGAGAGCCATGTGAGGAGAAAAGAGAAGGGAAGGTGCTTCATGACGCGAGGCGCGGTCATCACGGCGATCTCCCTGCTGCTGGTCCTCGCGAGTGGAACCAGTTGGGGGTATCGCGACTACTTTACGCTCGAGCAGAAGGCGCAGTTGGCAAAGGTCCAAACCGTCTTGGTCGAGGTGACCGCCTTGACTGATAACGGTGCAGTCGACGCCAGCGCCATCTCGGAGGTGGTAATCCGCCGCATGAAGGAGCTGGGGTACAACGTCGTCACCGACCCGGCGCAGCCCCACGACGTGGTCTTCAAGGTGAAATGCGAGCAGCGGAAGACCTGGGAGGGCACGACGACCATGGGCAGCGACGCCGACCTGCCCGACTCGCCGTCGCGGGTCTGGAAAGGTCCGGCCTGCCAGCTCAACTACCTGGTCGGCGGCACCAAGATCAAGTGGCAAAAAGAGGTCAGGACGGATTTCCTGGATGCCGTGGAGGCGGCGCAGAAGGCCAACGCGGGTGACCCCGGCTTGTATGCGATGTCCAAGCTCAAGGATCGGCTGCAGGAATATGACTTTCCGGTGCTGTTGGCGGCCGATTGGGGGCAAGCCGATCGACTCCTGAAAGTCCTCGATGCGCCTGGCACCAGCGAGCTCCGGAAACTAAAAATCATTTCGCTCCTGGGTGAGATGCTGGCCGACGAAGCCCTGCCTCGCCTGCAGGAGGCCCTTAAGGACAAGAACCTCGCCATGCAGGCCGCTGTAGCGATGGGCAACATCGGCAAGGACTCGATCCCGATCCTGATCGCTATGCTGAAAACCTCGAAGGACCCGGAGCTGCAGGCGGCTGCGGCCAAAGGGTTGGGACAAGTGGGCGGTCTGCACGGAGATCCCAGTATTATTCCGCCGCTCCTCGAGATGCTGGACGCGCCAGGCATCGACATCCGGGTTCAGACCGAGATCGCCTGGGCTCTAGGCAAGTTACCGGACAAGCGGTCCGTTGAGCCGCTATTCGCGCTCGACAGAAAGCTGCAGAAGATTCGCAACGATCCTCCTGACCCGCAGATCAAGAAACTCAAGGAAGCGGTGTTCTGGGCCATCAAGCAATGTTATACCGAGGATCAGTATAGTTGATCGGAACCGGCGGAGGTTCCGCGCTTCTCAGAATCTTCCGTCGTGAGTCAGGCTGGCCGCAGG
>JBOHOM010000254.1:0-3735 GCA_050731075.1 Nitrospiraceae bacterium | reverse complement strand
ACCCCCGCCTCCGTGTTAATGTCCATCTCCAGCCGCTCCGATCGCAGGTCGGACCTCGGGTCCGACAGGTGGACGTTCCCGGTCGCGATGAGAGTCCCGGAGAGCATCATGAGCGTCACCCGATCGGCCGTGAGCCGCAGAGGCCCCTGCACGATGACGACCGAACCCTCGGCCTCATAGACGTCGGTCCCCTGGAGATATTCGATGTGTTGGGCGGTGATGTCGATCGGTCGAGCCGAGCTGGGCTGGGCCGAAACGGTCTTGGGAGGCTTGGCCTCCGCTGAGAATACCGGGGGGATCGCGACGGCGAGGACCGTCAAGAGAGCAAGGACGGATCGGCAGAGCGCCGACCGGAGGCCACGGCCCATCTCAACCCCGGAGGGGGGACAGTACACACCCGCGCAGGAGGGCCTTGACTTCACCCACCAGCATCAGAGACCCCGTGACGCAGATCATATCCTCGGAAGAGGCCGACCGCCGGGCGAGCGACAGCGCGTCGCCGGGAAGAGGCGCGAGGCGGGCGGCATGCGCCCGCTCGCCCAGCGAGGCGCACAGCTCCTGGACCGACGCCGCGCGGGCGGTCTGCGCCTGCGTGAGGATCACCTCGTCGGCCAGCGGCAGGATGATCCGGAGAAATCCCTCGCGATCCTTGTCGCGCATCATGCCGATCACCGCCACGATGCGTGAGTCGGGATGCGCCCGGCGATGCCCGGCGAGGTACGCGGCCACGGCCTCGGCGGCCGCCGGATTGTGCGCTCCGTCCAGCACGAGCAGCGGATGGCGCTCCACGACTTCCAACCGGCCCTCCCAGCAGACCGTGGACAGCCCGCGCCGGACAGAGTCCTCGGAGTGCGGCAGTCCCCGCGCCGCCGCCAGCTCCAGCATGGCCAGCGCGCACGCGGCGTTGTCGAGCTGATGGGCCCCCGGCAGCGCGCAGGATAAGCCCGCATGGGCCTCCCGCACCCCGTCGTACCGAAAGCCCTCCAGAGGGTCGGCGGCCACGCGAAACTCCGCGCCCAACCGGAAGAGCGGCGCATTCCGTTCCGAGGCGATCCGGCCGATGACGCCGGCCGCTTCCGGACAGAGTCGCCCCACGACCCCCGGCACGCCGCGCTTGATGATACCCGGCTTCTCGAACGCGACGGCGCCGACGGTCGTCCCCAAATATTCCTGATGGTCCAGCGCCACGTTCGTAATCGCCGACACCAGCGGCGCAATCGCGGTGGTCGCGTCATACCGCCCGCCCATGCCCACCTCGATGACCGCGACGTCCACCTCCGAATCGGCGAAGTATTGCAACGCCAGCGCCGTGGTGAATTCGAAAAACGTCGGCTGCAGCGCAAGCCCCGTGGCGTCCTGCACGCGCGCGGTGAGCCCCGAGACGCAGTCCTCCGGAATCAGGTCGCCGTTGACGCGGATGCGTTCGCGAAACTCCACCAGATGCGGAGAGGTGTAGAGCCCGACGCGGTAGCCGGCCGCCTGCAGGACGGCGGCCGCCATCGCGGCGGTCGATCCCTTGCCGTTCGTGCCGCCGACGTGGAGCGTGGGATACCGGTCGTGCGGCCGGCCCAGCCGGGCCAGCATCGCGCCGATCGTCTCGAGGCCCAGCTTGATTCCCCGCCGTTGAAGCCCGTAGAGAAACTCGATGGACGCGGGATATGACATCATGATCGGAACGGCCGCGAGGCAACGGATTACTGGAAATGGCTCAAGACGGTCGCCAGGGTTTCCTTCAGACGTTTCCGCTCGACGATGAGGTCGACGATGCCGTGCTCGAGCAGAAACTCAGCCCGCTGAAATTCGTCCGGAAGCTGTTGCTTGATCGTCTGTTCGATCACGCGCGGTCCGGCAAAGCCGATCAGCGCCTTGGGCTCCGCGATGATCACATCGGCCAGCATCGCGACGCTGGCCGTCACCCCGCCGAATGTCGGGTCGGCCAGAATCGAGACGAACGGCACTCCCGCTTCCCCCAGCCGGGCCACCGCCGCCGACGTCTTGGCCATCTGCATCAGGGACAGGATTCCCTCCTGCATCCGGGCTCCGCCGGAGGCGGTCACCAGCACCAATGGATTCCGGGAGACCAGGGCGCGGTCCACCGCGAGACAGATTTTCTCCCCCACGACCGAGCCCATGCTGCCGCCCATGAAGCTGAAATCGAGGACGCCGAGCGCAATCCGGCGTCCGTTGACCGTCCCCTCCCCGATCACGATGGCGTCCTTCCGGCCCGTCTTTTCCTGTTGGGCCTTCAGCCGGTCCCGGTAGGAACTGGTGTCGGTGAAGACAAGCGGATCCTTCGGCTCAATCCCGGCGTCCCATTCCTTGAACGTGCCCAGATCCACCAGCAACGTGATGCGCTCGGTGACGGAAATGGGGAAATGGTACTCGCATTTCGGACAGACCTTGTTGTTGCGGTCGACCTCCTTGCGATAAACGATCTCCCGGCAGTGGTTGCACTTCAGCCACAAGCCCTCGACGACCTTGGGCCGTTTCGGCGCCTCGGGAACGGGCATCCGGTGTTTTTTGAACCAGGCCATCTTTCTCTCGAAGAGCGTATGGCGTATGGCTTATAGCCCAGAGCCGATAGCTGATGGCCGGACCGCTCTGGCCATATGCCATTTGCCATAAGCTCTTTACTAAATCGTGATCTCCTGTCCTTCTTCCAGCACCGTCAATTTCGCAATCCCGAGCCCGGCCAGTTCGCGTCTGATCTGGTCACGGACCCGCGGCTTGAGATGGTACACATAGACCGGCAGGTCCGGCCGGCCGATCTTGCGAAACTCGCGGGCGAAGACGGAGGGCGTCAGGTGTTTGCTGGCACGAGCCAGCTCCGCCATGCTGTCCGGGAAGGAGGTCTCGATGAGCGCCGCCTTGAGCGTCGGTTCGCGCGCCGCCACCTTCCAGATCTCCTCAGTCACGTAGGTATCCCCGCTGTACAGGAAGGACGAGACCTGGTCGCGAATCAGGAAGCCGACGGTCGGGACCAGATGGTTCACCGGGATCGCGGTCACCCGCAAGCCGGCCACCTCGCTCTCCTTGCCGGGCTTCAGCGGGCGGCACACGAACACCGGGTGCCGCGGGTCCGGCAGCTTCAGGAAGTCGGGATAGACCTTGTCGTTGAACACGTGGGTCTGAAGGCCCTTCAACACCTGTGGAATACTGGTGATCGTCACCGGATCGTCCGGTCCATCCACGAGGTTATCAGCCAGCGTGGGCAGCCCTTGGATATGATCGTGGTGGAGGTGGGAGAGCAGGACGTGACGAATCCGCTTCTGCTCGTCCAGTCGCAGCGCGGTCCCCACCGTCCCGGCATCCACCAGCACGGTCTCATTGACCAGGAAGGCGCAGGTCCGGCACTGGTGAGCCCCGCGGCTCCCGTCCAGAACCTGGTCCGAGCCATGACACCCGAGCACGCGGATCTTCATCGCGATGTCCCCACGGCTGATCGCCGGCCGTCTCAGAAAGCGGGCTTAGGATAACACAGCCGTTCTTTTTTTCGTACCAAGAATTGGGAATGGGGGGCGAGGCCGGGGCGGGTGGTTGACAAGGAGCCCGGCGAATGCGCGGGGGATGCTAGTACCGTTCCAACCTGTCTCGCCAAAGGTGAAGCCGGAGCGTATCCTGCGCTCTCATCGACATCGAAGTCGTGCCTAGTCGGGAATAGTTGGAACGGCACTAGACGACCGCGAGGCCGGTGCGGACCATCATGGCCGCTCCAAGCCCGATGCTGCCCAGGCT
>JBOHOM010000253.1:0-23140 GCA_050731075.1 Nitrospiraceae bacterium | reverse complement strand
GCTACCACTGTAAGACCGACCTGTACCAGGCGCTGCGGACGCTGCAAGGCGAGCTCGGAGTGGGCGCGATGGTGGATGGAACGCACCTGGACGATCTGGGCGACGACCGACCCGGTCTTGTCGCGGCCCGGGAGTGGGGCGTTCGGAGTCCCCTGGTGGAAGCGGAGCTGTCCAAGGGAGAGATCCGCGTGCTCGCGAAGGACCTCGGCCTGTCGAACTGGGATAAGCCCGCTGCGGCTTGTCTCTCGTCCCGCATCCCTCGAGGAATCGCCATCACGCGGGAGAAGTTGACCCGCGTCGAGCAGGCGGAGGCGACACTGTTCCGGGAGGGATTCAAGCAGTTTCGGGTCCGCGACCACGGCGAGATCGCCCGGATCGAGCTGGACGGACCGGAGTTGCTCGGCATGCTGGATGGCGCGCGACGGGAACGGGTCAGCGCCAAGCTGAAGGAACTGGGATTTCGGTTTGTGACGTTAGACCTGCAAGGGTAACGCCGGGGCAGTGGCAACGCAGGCTAAGGTTGAGGTTAAGGTCCAGATTCGGGTACGGGAGGCGTCAGCGCATTCTCATCTCCCACCCTCAGCCTCAACCTGAACCTCAGCCTTTGTGCTGTTCCGCCACCGCCTGTAACGCCTCATCCGCCAGCCGGCGATGGTCTGCGTCGTTGAGGCTCCGCCCTACCACCTTTTCCGCGACCAGCAGGGCCAGCTCCGTGGTTTGAGTACGGATCTCCTGGATCGCCTTGCGGCGCTCGTGCTCGATTTCGCGTGCGGCGTCCCCTTTGATTCGCTCCGCTTCCGCCAGGAGGCGCTGTTCGTTTTCCTCCATCAGGCGCTGCGCCCGATCCTGCGCTCGAGCCAGCACCGCTTCGGCCTCCCGGCCGGCCGCGCTGAGCTTGGCCTCGTACTCCCTCAGTTTTCGCTCGGCCTCCGCACGATGGCGCTCGGCCTGCTCCAAGCTCTCCTTGATCTTCCGCTCCCTCGTCTCGAGGGTCTCCAGGATCGGCGGGAAGGCGAACTTGTACAGCACCCACAGCAGGATGCCGAAGGAGACGATTTCCCAGAAGATTAACGACGAGAAGAAATGGGTGTCAAATTGCGGCATCTTTCACACCATGAAGGTTAAGGTTGAGGCTGAGGCTGAGAAAATACGGAACAAGTCTTCCTCGACCTTAACCTCAACCTTAGCCTGTCCTTTTACTTGCGCAGTCCCATGATGATGAAGGCGATGACGAGCCCGTAGAACGCGATCGCCTCGACCAGCGCGAACCCGATCCACATGTACTTGCCGACTCGTCCTTCGGCTTCCGGCTGGCGCGCCACGGCCTCGATCATCTTGCCGAAGGTATACCCGATCCCCACGCCGGCTCCCGCGAACCCGGCCGCCGCCAAGCCCATCCCCAATAACGCCGCCGCTGCGGAATCCATCCTCTTTCCCTCCAATATTTAATATTGAATTGTGAATTTTGAATTTGAACGCGGGTACCGTCCCGCGCTGCTCCCTCAATTCAGCACTCACCATTCACAATTCAACATTGCCTCTCAGTGCGCATGCTGTTCGTGTCCATGTAGAGTGATGGCATCGCCCAGGTACACACAGGTCAAGATGGTAAAAATATAGGCCTGAATAAAGGCGATGAAAACCTCGAGCCCGTTGATTCCGACCGTCACCACGAAGGGAAGCCAGCCGATCAGAAGCGGAAGCGAAAGCGCCATGCCGAACAGCACCGCGAGGACCGTATGCCCGGCCGTAATGTTCGCGAACAACCGGACAGCGAGGGACAGCGGTCTTGCCAACTGACTCACGACCTCGATCGGGATCATCAACGGCAGCATCCACATCGGGGTGCCGGCGGGCACGAGGATGCCCAGGAACTTGACCCCATGGAGCACGAACCCGACCACGAGGCTCATGCCGTACACGAAGAGGGCAAATGCCGCCGTCACCACGATTTGACTGGTCACGGTGTAGGAGCCTGGGACGAGGCCGACCAGGTTACAGAAGAGGATGAACAAGAACAACGTCGCAATGAACGGGAAAAATCGCATCCCCTGCTTGCCGATGATGTCCAAGATCATGCCGCGGATGAACTCGACGAAGATTTCGGCCAGGCTCTGAAGTTTGGTCGGAACCAGGCGCCGTGAAGACGCGGCGAGGAGCAACAACGCGGACACCAGGGCGAGCACCACCCACATCATCAGCACGGCTTTGTTCAAGGAAATGTCAACGCCGAACAACGAAACCTGCACGAGCGGATGCAACTCAAAAGGATGCAGCGGATTTTCCATTCTCACTCCAGGAAGGGCGGCGTGGCTGGTACAAACTGTGCGCGCCCACGGAGCACCATCTGATCCGCCCGCTTTTGTTCGGGCAGGTGGCCTGGCAGCCTCAGACTGCGCGCGTCATCACCCGTTGCAATCTGAAACGCAACGGGTACCCGGCACACCATCCACCTCATTTTCTCAGGTGGGCGGGCGGCTGGGCTGGCCTTCACTGCGCGCGTCCACCGAGCACTCCATCCGCCTCGGCCCGGAACTAATGAATCCTGAGTGCGCGGTGCGCGAGCACAACGGGCAGCCCTGCCGCCCCGCCCCTCTTTCCTGTGTGCGCGACGCGCGAGCACGTGAGGCTGCCAGGCCACCACACGCCCGCTCTTGTGTGCGCAGTGCGCGAGCACTGGACCAGTCATGCCGTCCCTCCGTTACTTCCACCGTTGCGCAGCGCGATACGCGTTCCGGACCCCCGCAATTGCCCCGAGGACCAATCCCGCGACCACGCCCCAGGATCCGGAGGCAAACAGGTAGGTATCCGCCAGCCAGCCCAGCCCGCCCCCCACAAGCAACGCGCCGAGCAATTCGGTCCCGATCCGGACCGCCTGCCCCAAGCCCGCATAAAAGGGATCATTCGAGGGCGGCATGCGAACCCGAGTGATGAGTCTCGAGGCTCGAGCGATGAGTCGGGGAACTCAACACTCACAACTCAATACGAGTCACTCCCGCGCGGTCAGTGATGGGCGCGCTATTCAAGCAAACTCCTGATGACAATGTCAAGCCGAGTCCCTGCTGCCGGACCCGCGGACTGGCCCGTCCTTCCCTCCTTGTGATACAACCATGAGCATGATCCGTCCCTCCCGCGCACGGTTCTTGATCGAAGCGCATCCGGAGCCGCTCGCACTCTCTCTTCCGCTGCCGGCTGAGGACCCCTTCGAACTGTACCGCAGAATCGCCCTGCCGACCCGACCCTCGTTCCTGCTGGAAAGCGGCAAGGGTGGCAGCCCGGTCGCCCGGTACTCGTTCATGGGGAGCGACCCCTACCTCGTGCTCTCGGGAAAAGACCAGCAGTACGAATTGCGGGCGCGGGACCGGACCACCGTGAAGAACGGGGACCCCTTTGCCGCCCTCGCCGCGCTGATGCGAAGCTCCCGGATTGCCAGGCCTGAAGGCTTGCCTCCGTTCTTCGGCGGCGCGGTCGGCTTTTTCAGCTACGATCTCGTCCGGCAGTTTGAGCGGCTGCCCGCGCTCGCGGCCGACGACCTGCCGCTGCCGGACCTTCAGTTCGCCTTCGTGGATCTCCTGGCCGCGGTGGATCACCAGACCGGCACGCTGCATCTGATCTTTGCTCCCCCGCTCGAACGACTGCTGGGGGAGCCTCGCGAGAAACTGTACCGGGAAGGATGCGACCGCCTCGCCGAGCTCGGAGCAAGGCTGTCGGTGTCCAATAGACCTGGACCACCGGAGCTGCCGACCGGCCTTGAGATCAGACCCGAGCAATCCCGCGCCGCATACATGGAACGGGTCAAGCGGTGCCAGAACTATATCAGCGCCGGGGATATCTATCAGGCCAACCTCTCCCACCGCTTTTGCATTGACTTCAGTGCCCCCTCCCCTCCTCCTCGGGGAGGAGAGGAGGCTGCTCGGATTCTGTACGCCCGGTTGCGGAAGGTGAACCCCTCTCCCTTCTCGGCGCTGCTTGTATGTGACGACGTCTGTCTGGTCAGCTCGTCACCGGAGCGGCTGGTCCGCTTGCAGGGCCAGCGGGTGGACACCCGGCCGATCGCCGGCACCAGGCCCCGAGGACAGAGCGTGTCGGAGGATCGGCGACTGGTCGAGGAGCTGCTCACCAACACGAAAGAGCGCGCCGAGCATCTGATGCTGGTGGACCTCGAACGGAATGACCTCGGTCGCGTGTGCCGGTACGGCACCGTCAAAGCGGACGAGTTCATGGTCGTCGAACGCTATTCCCACGTCAGCCACATCGTGTCGAACCTCACGGGAGAATTGCACGAGAAGTTCGACGGCTTTCACCTGATCCGAGCAGTGTTTCCGGGCGGGACCATCACCGGTGTGCCGAAGATTCGCTGCATGGAGATCATTGAAGAACTGGAGCCGGTCCGGCGCGGCCTCTACACCGGCTCGCTGGGCTATCTGAGCTGGAGCGGGGATCTCGACCTGAACATTGTGATCCGCACGCTGGTCCTGACCGGTGGGGAGGGCTATCTTCAAGTCGGCGCGGGGATCGTCGCTGACTCCGATCCCGATCGGGAGTACGAGGAAACGCTGTTCAAGGCCGAAGCGCTGATGCAGGCCCTGAAGTCAAGCTAATAGCTAGTAGCAAACAGCGGGTAGCTATTCGCTACCAGCTATTCGCTGAAAGAACATGTGGATTTTCCTGAACGATAAATTCGTGGACCGGAAGGAGGCCGTGGTCTCGGTCTTCGACCACGGGTACCTGTACGGGGACGGCATCTACGAAACGCTTCGGGCCTACGGCGGTCGTATCTTCATGCTCCAGCAACACCTGGCCAGGCTCCAGCGGTCAGGGCGCTCGATCGGCCTCGACCTTCCAATGCCGGAGAAGGACTGGCCGGCGCTGCTGAGTGAAGCCATCAGCCGGAACGGCTTGACCGACGCCTATCTCCGCATCACCATCTCCCGGGGCGAAGGGGAGATCGGGCTGGATCCCGCGCTCTGCCCACGCCCCACGGTGGTCATTCTGGCCAAGCCGTTTACACCCTACCCGCCTCACCTGTTCCAGGACGGCGTGAGCCTGGCGATCGTCCAGGTCCGCCGGAACCTCTCGACCGCCCTTTCCCCACAGATCAAATCCCTGAACTTCCTGAACAATATCCTGGCCAAGCAGGAAGCGACACGGGCCCGGGCGTTCGACGGGATCATGCTGAACGCCGAGGGCCACCTCACGGAATGCAGCATCAGTAATCTCTTTTTCGTGCGCGGCGGGCGTCTGTGCACCCCCTCCCTGGAATGCGGCATTCTGGATGGGATCACCCGGGAGGTGGTCCTCTTACTGGCCCGCGAGAACGGGGTGCCGATCGAGGAAGGACGCTACAAGCCCGAGGCCTTGCGGCAGGCCGATGAATGCTTCCTGACCAATACCACCATGGAGATCATGCCGGTGCGCGAAATCGGCAGCAGGCCCGTCGGCTCAGGACGCCCGGGCCCGCTGACCCTGAAGCTCCGGGACCTTTTTCGCCGCAACCTGCCACGCTTCCTCGAATGACCGGCATGGCGCCCGTCTTTATTTCACTATTTTGATATCATTTTGACAGCCACGGGGGCCGGTGCTATGGTTGAGTTCATGCACCCCTTCCGGCTTCCGCACCGGCCGAGACGCATTGTGCGACACGCCGTGCTTCTCGGCTTCGTGACCGCTTTTCAGTTGTGTTTCATTTCCCTGATGCCGCCGGTCGCGAGGGGAGACATCTACCAGTACCTCGAGCCGGACGGCACGTTGTCCTTTACCGATGTCCCCACCGATTCCAGGTACAGAAGAGTTGCGTCGGGTTTCACCGGCATCACTCCCCGCGTACCGGTGAAGAATCTTGATAGGACCATCGCGCGCCATTCGCTGCGGCATCAGCTTCACCCTGCCCTGCTGGCCGCCATCATCAAAGCGGAGTCCGATTTCGACCCGACGGCAGTCTCGAAGGCCGGCGCGGTTGGGCTCATGCAGCTCATGCCGCAGACCGCGAGGAAGCTGAACGTCCGCAACATTTATGATCCGGACGAAAACATCGGCGGCGGGGCCAGGCTGATGCGATCCCTCCTCGATCGGTTCAACGGCAACCTTCCGCTGGCGCTGGCTGCCTATAACGCCGGCGCCGACCGCGTGGAACGGTACCGGACGCTTCCGCCCATTCAAGAGACGCGTCGCTTCGTGACCAAGGTGCTCCGCTTCTACCGGGCCTTTTTGTTCCAGGAGTTCCCCCCACAATCCCGCCTGTCCAACCAGGCCTATTCGGCCAGGCCCTTCAGCCTCCGCGACCCGGCCTGGGATCGAGGGATAGTCTCGCGCTCCGAAGCAGCGGGCAAGTCCTCGCGCTCGAGCCTGCTGTGCTGTCTCCACCCCGACCGCTTCGCGTCTGGAAAATCCGCACGATAGTGCGCGCCCACGCTGTTTTCCCTCCACAACGCCGCGGTGGTGATGCACCGGGCCACCTCGATCATGTTCTTGACCTCCAGGTCGCGGCGCGTGCTGAACGGCCGGGCGACGACTCGTTCCCACCGCGAGAGTTGCGCCGTGGCGGCGGCCAGCGAGTCGCCGGTCCGCACCAACCCCACCTTTCCCCACATCAGCCGACGTAACGAGCTGCGGAGCTTCTCGGCGTCATTCAAGACGCACAGCGGTGCGGTGTCCAGGTCCCGAGCCGACGGGAGGGGAGGAGCCGGCCGGCGACTCTGCGAGGCGAAGGAGATGGCCGCCAGCGCCGCCCGAGCGCCGAACACGAGCCCTTCCAGAAGGGAGTTACTGGCCAGCCGGTTGGCCCCATGCACTCCGCTGCACGCCACCTCGCCGGCGGCGAACAGGCCCGGAAGGCTGGTCGCGCCGGACGTGTCAGTCCGCACGCCGCCCATCAGATAATGAGCGCTCGGAGAGACCGGGATCCATTCTTCGGTGATGTCGATATCGTACCGGAGGCAGGTGGAATAAATCGTCGGGAAGCGCCGCTTGATAAAGGTCGCGCTGAGATGGGTGACATCCAAATACACATGCCGCGAGCGGGTGGAGGCCATCTCGGACCAGATCGCCCGGGCCACGATGTCCCGTGGAGCCAGCGGGCCGACCGGATGATAGCGGTGCATGAACAGTTCGCCTTTGATGTTCCGCAGCCGTCCGCCTTCTCCCCGGATCGCCTCGGACAGGAGAAACGGCGGACTGGAGGGGAGGTACAGCGCCGTCGGGTGAAATTGCACGAACTCCATGTCCTCGAGGACGGCGCCGGCCCGCAATGCCATCGCGATCCCGTCACCCGTTGCGCTCGGAGGGTTCGTCGTCCGCGCATAGACCTGTCCGGCTCCCCCGGTCGCCAGTAGAACCGCCGAGGCCGGGATCACCGTTCGAGTCCGGGAGGCCTCGTCGAGCACCAGCGCCCCGGTGCACGTTCCGTTGGTGACCACCAAATCCACCGTAAAGTGATGGCCGAGCCGCCGGATCTCCTTGTGTCGGCGCGCCTCGGCCATCAGCACCCGGACCATCTCGTTTCCGGTGGCATCGCCCCGGGCGCGCAGGATACGGCTGCGGCTGTGGGCCGCTTCTCTCGCGAAGGCGAACTTCCCGCCGATCTTGTCGAACTGGGCGCCCCAGCCGATCAGCTCCTGGATACGATCCGGTCCCTCCTCCACCAAGACTCGGACCGCCTCCGGCCGGCACAATCCGTGCCCCGCCGTCAGGGTGTCGGTCAGATGCACGGCGACGTCGTCCTCCTCGCTCATCGCCACCGCGACGCCGCCCTGCGCATAGCTCGAACTGCTCTCGAGCGGATGACCCTTGGTGAGCATCAGCACCCGGCCCCGCCGGCTCAGTTCGATCGCGGCGCGAAGACCCGCCACCCCGCTTCCGATCACCAGGAAATCGGCCTGCGGTGCGTGAGTCTTCCTGTGCAGAGTCAACCTGTTACCCATCAGGGCGTTCCGCTTCTCCGTGGCTCGGGCGCGGCCCGCCGCGACGCCATCCCGAACGGCAGATCTCCGTCGACACTGCTCAAGAGAATGGATTGCACCCCTATCCATCGAAGCTTGCCGTGCCCCCGCTCCCGCAGACCAGGATCCGCCGGCGTCCGTTTCCACTGACCGTGCCAATGCACGAACACATCGATGGTGTCGGCTTCGATCACGATCCGCTCGATCGAGAAATCGAGCGAGATCTCCTGGAAGTACTGAAAGTCCTTCGAGATCTCACGCTCCAACCGGTCCAGAGGATCGGACGGAAGCATCAACGACCGGACCCCGGACAGATCCTTCTCAACATACGCTGTCTTCAGCGAGTCGACGGCCGCATCGATCCGCCGGTACCGCGCGTGGTCGAGAGGATACCGGACTTCTTTGGAGGAACAGCCCAGCGCCTGAACGAGGCTCCAGGCCAGACAGAGGAAGACCGCCCACCACACCCGCCCGGGACGAGCCGACATGCCGCAGTATAGGAAGAGGGAGCTCAGGGCGTCAAGCCGAGCGATCGGCAACCCGACACCGCCTTGACGGCGCGCGTCGTGTCATCGTCGACGTCCGGATGCGGACGGAGGTGGATGTGATCAATTTCTTGACACACTCCGCGCGTCTGTGCTAGGAAACGCTTGGTTTTTCAGTTAATTCAGCGCAGTACGGTTGCCACGTGCTGCTTGCTTTCGACAGGGAGAATCGATACACTCCGGCTGCGTTGGAGATCGCACATGGCCAGCGTCCTGAAGAAGCGACGGAAGAAGATGCGGAAGCACAAGCACAAGAAGCTTCGCCGGCGGCAGAAATTTCTGCGCAGGCGGAATTAATCGCAACCCCGCAGGCGACTGGAGGTCACCGTGGCCGAGGGAAAGAAAGCCCGGATTCGAGTCCGAACGGTTAACGGCTCTTACGTGGGGGACTTTGTGATTCCGCCGATGCGCAACCGGGTATCAGATGTGCTCAACGAGGAGCAACGGCTGTTTATCAACCTCACCGATGTGGTGATTAACGACAAAGAACGGGCCGACTTCGTCTCGCTCAACAAGAACCTGATCGAGTCAATCACCCAGCTCTAGTTTCGCGGCCACTGTTCGTTGCTGCCCCTTCCAGAGCGAATACCCCGTCGCCGATCGCGAACCCTCCGAGCCACTCGCTGCGAGCCGCTCTGTAGCCCGGGCTAGCTGACACGCGATGTCCTACTACTCCCGCTTCTCTCCATTCCTGAAACCCTACCTGCCGCAGATGGTCGGGGCTGCCGTGCTGGTCATGGCCGTCGCCCTCGTCAACCTCCTGCTCGTGCGGTTGGCGGGTTTTCTGTGGGACATCATCACCGTCCAGCGCGACGTCAGGGGGATGACGAACGCGATCGGGCTGTTCCTGGGACTGGTCATCGCCCAAGGCATGCTGGCGATGGGACACAGCTACCTGACCGCCTGGGTGTCCCAGCACATCCTGGCGGATTTTCGGATTCACGTGTTCGCCCATCTTCAGAGACTGTCGCTCGGCTTTTTCGCCACACGCCGGACGGGGGAGATCCTGTCACGTCTCATGAACGACGTGAGTGTCATTCAATCGACGGTGACCGAAACGCCCATCGACTCGGCCAAACAGATCGTGACCCTGGTCGGCGGCGTCGCATTTTTGCTGGTCATGAACTGGCGTCTCTGCCTGTTGATCCTGATGCTCCTACCCCTCTTGGTCCTGGTGGCCAGGATGTTCGGACAGCGGCTGAGATCACTCTCGACGGCGATCCAGGACCAGACCGCCTCCACCACCACCCTCGTCGAGGAAGTGCTCTCCGGCATCCGGGTCGTCAAGTCGTTCGTGCAGACCCGTCGCGAGGAGGGGCGTTTCGCCTCACAGCTTCGCGCCGCCCTCGAGATGACGCTCCGGAGGGCGGCCGTGCTCGCCGTGTTTGTCCCGACGATCACGCTGCTGACCTTCGCGGCGGCCGCCGCCGTGCTGTGGTACGGGGGCCGGCAGGTGATCGAAGGCGCCGTCTCGCCGGGCGATCTGTTTGCCTTCGTGCTGTTCGCCGGCATTCTCATCGGCCCCTTCGGGTCAGCCGCCAGGGTGTTCGCGCAGATCAAGGAAGCCCAGGGCGCCATGCAGCGGGTGTTTGAAATTCTCGACACCCAACCGGAGGTCAGGGATCGACCGGACGCAATAGACATGCCCCCGATCCGCGGGCACGTGCGCGTCGATCGGGTGGGCTTCGCGTACGACCCCAGACAGCCGGTCCTGTGTGAGGTGTCGTTCGAGGTCAGGCCCGGAGAGATGGTGGCGTTCGTCGGTCCCACCGGTGCCGGCAAGACCACCTTGCTGAACCTCCTGCACCGGTTCTATGACCCGACCGAAGGCTCCGTGACCATCGACGGGCACGACCTCCGCATGGTTCGTCTCGACAGTCTGTATCGCCAGATCGCCCTGGTGCCGCAGGAAACCATGCTGTTCGGGGGCACCATGCTGGACAATATCCGGTACGGCCGTCAGGAGGCGACGGAGGAGGAGGTGATCGCCGCCAGCCGTGCCGCCAACGCGCACGACTTTATCATCGCGACTCCGGACGGATACCGGACTCTCGTGGGCGAAAAAGGCGTGAATCTGTCGGGCGGCCAGCGGCAGCGGCTGGCGATCGCCCGGGCGGTGCTGAAGAACCCCCGAATCCTGATGCTGGACGAGGCGACGTCGGCCTTGGATTCCGAATCCGAGATGCTGGTTCAGGACGCACTCGACCGGTTGATGTCAGGCCGGACGACCTTCGTGATCGCCCACCGGCTGACCACCGTGCAACGGGCCGATCGCATCCTCGTTCTGAACAAGGGACGCATCGTGGAGGAGGGAACCCACGCATCGCTGATGGAACGGAAGGGCCTCTATCAGTACCTGTACACGTTGCGGCTCGAAGAACTCGCCGCAGGCGAGGCTCGGGGCTAGAGGTGAGAGGTCCGAGGCAAGAGAGGAGAATTGCTCGATTCATCCTCTAGCCTCTAGCCACTCGCCGCGCGCCGGTATTATTTCACTTTTGAGAAATCCGCCTCAAATTCCTCCGTCTTCCCGTCGGGGAAAAAGATGACCACCTTGGTCTTGGCGCCCGGATCGAAGCCGTCATACGCAAACCGCGCCGTAAAGCGGGAACGATAGGGCGGGCCCTGGCCCTCGTTCTTGCGCCCCCGTTCAGCCGGCCCCACATCGATCGGTTGGATCGTCTTGGAGCCCTGCTGGAATGCGACCTTGACACCGTCGGCAAAATATTCGTCGTCTCCGCAGAGTTGGACTTCGATCTCCATGTTCGGCATGTCGACGACTTTTTGGAGGAATCCGTCTGGCATGCGCACGTCTTTTTTCTGTTTCTTCGATTCCGTCGCTTCCTGCCGGCCGAAGGCCTCCAACCGATACCGTTTGGTCCGTAAAATGGCGCCGGCGCCGCAGGGGTCTTTCTCCGGATCGGCGCCGACGCGTGTCGTGAGCGAGACCTGCTTCATGAGCTTCTTGATTTCTTCATCCGGCTTGGCGGATTCTGCCGCCTTCTCCATCGGCATGCGTCCGGCTTCAAGCGCCTTCTTGGCCTCCTCCATCGTGAGTTTGACGTCGATGGCATAGGCCATCTCTGCTGATCCGATCCATGCCGCAACCGACCAGGCCATGACGAGCGCCCCGAGTGCGGCACCACCTTCAATCGGCCGATCTATCGCCATGAGTGCGGAACGCATAGGTGTCCTCCTTCGATCACCGCGGCACCGTCGTGCCCGGCAGCCGGCCATCATGCCATGAGCAAGCGGGCTCGGCCAATCGGGCGCCATTGTAAGCAAATCGCCGGGTCTTTTCAATCGGCCGTCCTGCGGCCGCGAGCTGGCGGACCGCGCCGGTTTTGACCCCATCCGGTGACGATTTGTCTGGACCCCTCCCTGCACCGATCTGGTATACTCGGGCTGCGTCACTTCTCCTGAGCTCAGCACGACTGAACCCTCAGCACACGGAGACGGTCTTCCATCATGACCTGGTCCAGCGACAAGCCTCGCGATGGGCGCGGGGAGCATCCTTCCTCTTTGGTGGCTCACGTGATGAGCCAGGGCGTCGTCCAAATTCCCGGAGACGTGTCGGTTCGTGACGCCGCTGTGATCAAGCAGAAGGAGCATGCCTCTTGCGTCCTTGTCAGAGACTCGGATGACAAGCTCGGTATCATGACCCATTCGGACATCGTTCACAAGGTGGTCGCACGGGGCCTCAATCCCGACGAAGTGGCAGCGCGCGCGATAATGTCCAACCCGGTGCATGCCGTTGAATTCAACCAAACCGTCGAGAGCGCCTCGACCGTGATGGCGACCCACGGCGTCCCTCTGCTCCTCGTCACGAGGCAGAACCAGCCCATAGGAATCCTGGCGGCCCGAAACATCGTGTGTTCGCCCGCACGGAGCGGGTCCCGCATCGCAGTTTCGTTGAAAGTGCATGATGCGAAGCCACCGCTGACCACGCAGGTCGCGGCCATCTCTCAATTGAGCCACCTCGGCGCGTTTGTCGAGACGCCGACCCCTTTCCCTCCCGGCACCAATATGAGTCTCAATTTTTACCTCCCCGGATCCGGCCGTCAGATCCAGGCTCATGCGACCGTCCTGAAGAGTCGTGGCAGGATGAAGGCCCCCAGGGGAGCTCTGGAAACCCAGCCGGCGGGCATGGAGGTTGAGTTCACGCGGCTGGCAGGCTCCGACCAGTCTCAGATCACGGCCTGGGTGATCCGCTCGCTCTACAAATAGTCCGGCGCGCCCTGACCCGACACTCCGCGTCGCATTCATGCGGTTTTTTGACCATCCGCCATCCACCTGATAAGATTTGAGACATGTCAAACGCCCAGGAGAGCGGAGCATGGCCAGCCGACCGTCGCTGACGAACGAGGAACTCCTCAAGCAGGTCCAAGCCATGCTGGGCGGGTCCGATGACGATCCGCAAAAGGCGTTCCTGAAGGAGATGCTGCTGGGAGTCCTCAAGCTGCATCACGCCCAGCTGGATACGCTCGACATCAAGATCCTGAATCGGACGCTGAAAGAACTTCGCTACGCCTTCAAAGTCTTCCACCCATACCGCCACCGGCCCAAGGTCAGCCTGTTCGGCTCAGCCCGGACGCAGTCCGACGATCCCAACTATCAAATGGCGTACCGATTCGCTCGGCTCCTGGCCCGGCGAGGGTACATGGTGATCACCGGCGGGGCCGACGGGATCATGCGGGCCGGCCAGGAGGGGGCCGGGAGGGAGAGCAGCTTCGGCGTCAACATCATGTTGCCGTTCGAGCAGGGCCCGAATGCGATCATCGCGGATGATCCCAAGCTGATCACCTTCAAGTATTTCTTCACGAGAAAGCTGTTGTTCGTGAAGGAGTCCGACGCCATCGCGCTGTTTCCCGGCGGCTTCGGCACGCACGACGAAGGCTTCGAGGTGCTGACGCTCGCGCAGACCGGCAAGAATGAGCCTCGACCGATTGTCTGCCTGCAGGCCCCTGGCTGCGATTACTGGGATCACTGGCACGCGTTTATCACCGATCAGCTCCTGTCCCGCCGGCTCATCAACGAGGAGGACCTGGGCCTGTTCAAGATCTTCGACTCCGAGGAAGCCGCCGTGGAGGAGATTGAGACCTTCTACCGAAACTATCATTCGATTCGGTTCGTGGACCAGCATCTCGTCATGCGAATCAAGCATCCCCTGTCGCACGAGCAACTCGCGAACCTTTCCCGGGAGTTCACCGATTTGCTGGAAGAGGGATCCTTCGAGCAACGGGGGCCGCTTCCGGAGGAACTCGACGAACCGGTCGTGAAAGATCTCCCTCGCCTGGTCTTCCTCTTTAACCGTCGGAGCGCCGCCCGCCTCCGGCAGCTGATCGATCGGCTCAACACCTTCTCGGCCCCGACCCCCGCTCCCTCGCCCAGTCAGCCCACGGCAGCCTGACCGACGGCCCACCGCAGTTTTTTGCCGGAGAGGGGTTCAATCGAGCCCCAATCGTGGTATGCTTGCCGCCCAGGCCATGAGTCGTCTTCACCCCAAGCACAACCCGACGCCGGCTCCAGACATCGTCCTGTACCACGCGGAGTGTCTGGACGGCTTCGGCGCCGCGTGGGCCATCTGGAAGCGATTTCCCTCGGCCCGATTCGTCCCGGTCAAGCACGGGTTTCCTCCACCTCCTGATCTCGCCGGCCGGCACGTGGTCATCGTTGACTTCAGCTATGCGAGAGCGACGCTGGAGGCGATGGCGCGTGAGGCCGCCAGCTTGCTGGTGCTGGACCATCACATCACCGCCCAACAGGCGCTGACCGACCTGCCGTTCGCCCGCTTCGAGGAGAAGAAGTGCGGGGCGGTCATGGCCTGGGAGTGGGCGCACGCGACTCCCGTTCCCTGGCTGCTGGAATACGTGCAGGACAAAGACCTGTGGCACTGGGATCTCCCGGCCAGCCGGGAGATCAACGCCGCGCTGGCGTCGTACCCGTTTGACTTGACCCTCTGGGACGGGTTCCGCCAGGAGACGCTGGAGGCCGAGGGGCGGGCGATCCTGCGCTACGAGAACGAGCTGGCCGGGAAGATCGCGGCGGCAGCGGTGCTGGTCTCGTTCCACGGCGAGACGGTCCCCGCGGTCCACAGCGCCGTGCTCACCAGCGAGATCGGCGAACGGCTGTCCCGCTCCCACCCCTTCTGCATCATCTGGCACGAACGGGACGGCCGCCGCTACTACAGCCTCCGGTCACGCGCGGATGGGGCCGACGTCGCGGCCATCGCCACGGCGTACGGGGGCGGCGGCCACACGCATGCCGCCGGCTTCTCCGTCCCCCTTGGCCCGGGCGACCCGTTCCCGGCGCCTCCGATCACGCAGGTCAAGACGAAGGCCCGATGAGCAGGCCGACGGCCGCGGGCAGAGCCGGCGGGGCACACCGATGAGGCCGTGGCCGACGTAACCGACTGCCGTGATCCCTCTCCACGACGACAACCCGACTCAGCACACCCCGGTCCTGACCATCGCCGTCATCGCGGCCTGCGCGCTGGTCTTTCTGTACCAGGTCTCGCTCCCCGAGGAGTCGGGACAACTGTTCATCCTGCGTTACGGGGCCATTCCAGCAATGGTGTTTGGACAGACCGCCGCCGTACCGCCCGAAGTCGCAGCGCTCCCCGCGTTCGCCAACGTGATCACCAGCATGTTCCTCCACGGGGGCTGGATGCATCTGATCGGCAATATGCTGTACTTGTGGATCTTCGGAAACAATATCGAGGATGTGATGGGACATGCCAGGTTCGCCGTCTTCTACCTGGTCTCCGGGACTGTCGCCGCCCTCAGCCACGCGCTGACCGACCCTTCCTCCGCCGTGCCGATGGTGGGCGCGAGCGGAGCCATCTCGGGGGTCCTCGGCGCCTATCTCCTGCTCTTTCCGCGGGCGCAGGTGCTGGTGCTGGTGCCTCTCGGCATGTTCACCAGGATGGTGTACGTGCCGGCCGGCCTCGTGCTGGGGTTCTGGTTCGTCCTACAGGTATTGAGTGGAGGGATGAGCCTGGGGAGTGGAGGGGGAGGAGTCGCGTTCTTCGCCCATGTGGGAGGGTTTCTCGCCGGCATGGGGCTGATCGGCCTGTTTAAGCGCCCCGAGGTGCCCTTCTTCGCTCCGCAGCGACATCGGCCCTGGAGGCCATCCGACTGGTAAGCAGACCGGCGCCGGCTTTCATCCTGCCAGGCCCGACTATCCCGACTTCGTGGCCTGCTTCTTTGATTCAGACGACGCTTCAAGGACCACCCGGGTCTGTTCAGCCCGAAACTGGATGACCCTGGCACGGATTGCGGGAGAGCGAACGGCCAGGATTTGGGCGGCCAGCAATCCGGCATTCTCCCCCCCGCCGATGGCCACCGTGGCGACCGGCACGCCGCGCGGCATTTGCACCATCGACAGCAGGGAATCGAGGCCCCTGAGATGTTCGGTCGGGATCGGCACGCCGATCACCGGTAAATGCGTCTTCGCCGCCACCACGCCCGGCAGGGCTGCCGCGCCGCCCGCGCCGGCCACGATGACCTCGATGCCGCGGTCGGCCGCCTGCGCCGCATACTGAAACAGGTGATCCGGAGTCCGGTGGGCTGACAGCACCAACAGCTCGCTCGGCACTCCGAGGCGTGTCAGGACCTCTGCAGCCTTCTCCAGCACCGGCAGGTCGGTTTTGCTGCCGCAGAGGATACCGACCAGCGGTGACGCGTTCCCTGGCTTTCTGTCGCGCGAACCCGGCATTGACACCTCCCTGTAAGGAACGGCCCGTGGCCTGCGAGTGGCTTACAAACGCTCGCTGGGTGCCGATCGCTGTGCGTGGCGGGCTACCTTAGCCTTAGTCCACGGTGAGGGTCAAGGCCAAACAGCTCTGATGGCTCGAGCCGGCAAGCCGTTTGACCGGAAGCTCACGAATCCTTTATAGTTATAACCAAGGTAGCATCACTGGGAGGCTCCCCGTGCCGGAGACCCTGAAAGGCAGGATGCTCGCGCTCGTCGACCAGCCGACGGGGTTGGACGACATTCAAGTCGACCACTTGGCCGCATCCACCCGCTTGCAATCCTGGGAAGCTGTGCAGATCCCGGATCGGTTGCGCTTCTCGGCCAGGCTGGCGATCAAGCTCCTGCTGCTCGTCGCCCTCCTCATCGCCTTCGTCCCCTGGACACAAACCATTACCACTACCGGTCAGCTCTCGGCCTACTCCCCGTATGAACGCCCTCAGGATATCGAAGCGCAGATCACCGGTCGCATCAATAAGTGGCACGTGTTCGAGGGCGTGCGGGTGAAGCAGGGGGATCTGATCCTGGAGCTCAGTGATATCGATCCTCTCTTTATGGCGCCCGACCTGCTGCCCCTGCTCGAACAACGGAAAGAGGCGTTAGAGCAGAACCGTCGGGCGGCCCTTGACCGCGCCGCACAGTTGGAGAAGCGAATCAAGGAGATGCAGAACCTGGTCAAAGCGGCCGTCCCGTCCGCCGAAGCCCGGGTGGTCGAGGCCGAAAACAAGGTACGGGAAGCCGAGCAAAACGTCGCGGCCGCCAAGATCGCCGTGGATACGGCCGAGTTGAACGTCGGCCGGCACAAAGAACTGGCAGAACGGGGCCTCGTCTCTCAGCGAGAGCTGGAATTGACCATTCAGGCCGCCATCGCGAGCAAGGCGGATCTCCAAGGTGCCGAAGCGGCGCTGAAGGCGGCCCAACAGGGGATGCGGGCCCTGAGCTTCGGCCGCGATCAAATCAGCGCGGACGTGTTGCAGCGCCTCCTGGATGCCGAGGCCAGCCGGGCCGGCGCGTTCGCCGACGCCGCGAGGGCGACAGACCAGTTGGCAGATGTCTCGCTTCGCCTGTCCAACCTCACACAGCGGCGAATTGCCAGCCGCATCTATGCCCCGATCGACGGGACGGTCGTACGCATGGCCGAGGTGGGCCCGGGCGAAACGGTCAGACCCGGCGACAAGCTGCTTCGGATCTCGCCGTTGAGCGCAGACAAGGCGGTGGAGCTGTGGGCTGACGGATTGGATTCCCCCCTGTTGAACGTGGGCCGCAAGGCCAGGCTGCTCTTCTACGGGATCCCCGCCATTCCTCTTCCCGCATGGCCTGAGCTGATGGCCGGCACCTATGGAGGCGTGATCAAGGTGGTGGACCAGCTGGATGACGGAAAAGGCAATTTCCGTTTTTGGGTCGTCCCGGACCCCGAGGACCGGCCCTGGCCCGAGCAGAGTCACGTCAGGCAAGGGACCAAAGTCATGGCATGGGTGATTCTGAATCGAGTCCCCCTGTGGTACGAGCTGTGGCGGCGTGTGAACCTGTTCCCGCCCGACTACCAGGAGAGGGCGCCGACCTTGCTTGACACGCTGTTACCCAAAGCCGGCAGAGGTGCAAAGTAGACGCTCGCCCGATCACGGTCCTGGCCAGTTGCCCCGCGCGCAGCCCCTTTCGCCGCTACCCTCAGTGTCGTCCCCGACGGTTCCGCGAGCAGCGGGGTTGAGGAAAGGAGACCATCCCATGATGCAGACGCTCAAGGCTACGACCCGTCTGGTGCTGACGGTTTTCTGCTTCGCCTTTTTCGGTGGCGTTCCTCCCATCGACGCCGCAGAGGAGGGCAAGACGAAAGCGTTGGCGCCGATTCCTTTGACACTCGAGGAAGTCCTCGCCCGGGTGGACCGCTCTCATCCCTTGCTGAAAGGATCGGGCACCGAAAAGATTGTGGCCAGGGGCAGGCTGCTGAGGGCCTTGGGCGCCTTCGAGCCGGCCCTGGTCAACGATTGGGAACTGGAGCGGCTGGTGAAGAGCGGAAACACCGTCTCCGTGGGATTTAACGATAGCTTCCTGGATGTGAGACACCCGTCAGGAGCCAGGGCCATCGGGGGCTTTCGCGCCGGCATCGGCCCTATCGAAATTGCCGATTTAGCCATCAACGGGTCGAATCAACCGATCATGGGATTTTCGATGCCTTTGCTCAGGGGGTTAATGGTGAACCCGGACAATGCCGAACTGCAGAGGTCCGGCCTGGCCGATCCGCGGGCCGACGTCCAGATCGCGCAGACCCGGCAGGACCTGTTTCTGGCTGGAGCCGGCCAATACTGGGAATGGGTCGCCGGCTGGAAGCTGGCGGACGTCCAGAGGCGGGCGTTGAAGGTGGCGGAGGACCGGTTGAAACAGATCGAGCAGCGAGCGAAGGCCGGCGCCGTGGCGCCACTGGATGTGGTCGAGGCGAACCAGGAAGTTCAGCGCCGGAGGGAGATCTTGATCGGCGCCACGCGGGCGTTCGAACAGGAACAGTACCGGCTGTCCATGTTTCTCTGGGACCGGGACGCGCCGGTGGCACCGGACGCGGAGCGAGTCCCCGAGTTCCCGAGGCCAGTCGAGCTGCCGACGACCGAGGCGGTGCAGGCGGACAAGCTGAACGCCAGAGCGACGCGGCCTGAAGTTCGCGAAGTTTCGATCGAAGCCAAGGTGAACAATATTGATCTGGAGCTGGCGAAGAACAACCTGCTACCCATTCTGAATGCCGAAGCGGAGCCCTCCCGGAAACCGGGCGAGTTTGTGCTGGGTCTGGGATACCGGTTCGGCGTCGAGATGCGGATCCCGTTTCTCCAGCGCCGCGCGCGCGGCGAGGTGCTCGAAGCGCAGGGGAAAGCCGACCGGTTCGTCCTGGTCCAGAAGTTCCGTGAACAACAAGTCATCGTGGACGTGGATAACGCGCTGTCGGCCATCGAGCGAGCCAAGCAAAGGATTGCCGCCTCGTTCCAATCGCTCCAACTGGCCAGGACGCTGGAGGAAGGGGAGCGGTTCCGGTTCAGCCTGGGCGCGACCAGCGTGCTGTTCGTCAACCTGCGCGAGCGAAACGCCGTGGATTCGGAGAACCAGTGGATCAGGGCGAAGGCGGACTACCAGAAGTCGCTGGCGCTCTATCAGTGGGCCATCGGGGCCTGGGGAAAAAGCCCGGGGTCGGCGGTCCCTGTCTCGTACCGTCCCATCCCGTGAGGGACGCGGGCCTGTGGCATTTTCGCGTGCCCTCTGATAGGCTATCCCATTGACCGGCTGCCCTCAAGACAGGACCCTCGGCCCACGGTGAGACGGAGGGAAACTGACGTGTTGGTTCCGACCGGTAGGTCTTCGGCTCAGACCTGGCGCGGAGAATCGGCATGACGACGGCCAGCCCCGACACCCCGAGCAGCCAGCAAAGGACCGACCTCTTCCGGAGCACGCTCGCCCGTGTGGGCTTGTTCTTCCGGCTTGAGAAACGCATTCTTGGGCTGTTTGTCTCCTACGCCCTTGCCATCGCTCTCTTCTCCCTCATCATTCCGTTGACCGTTCAGGAGCTGATCAACACCTTCGCGTTCGCGATTCAGCCGATCATGATCATCACCCTGGCCGCCATCATGATGGTGATCCTGCTCTGCGTGGCGGCATTCAGGGCCTTGCAAGTGTACGCGGAGGAAATCCTCGAGCAGCGGATCTTCGCGCGGTTGGCGCTGGCGCTGTCTCAGCAACTTCCCCGGTTTCGCGAGCAAGGCTTCAGGCCCAGATACGTGAACTACTTCCTGGAAACCGTGCTGATGCAGCGAGCCCTCTCGACGCTGCTGGTGGATCTCCTGAACGTGGTGGTTGGTGGCTTCGTGGGGATGACCATATTGGTCTTTTACCACCCGTACTTCCTGGGGTTTAACGCCTTCCTGCTCATGGGCTTCGCGGCGGTCGTCTTGCTGCTCAGCCACGGCGGTCTCAGAACGACGTTACGGATGTCCGAAGCCAAGTACGACGCCTTCCACTGGATGCAGGAAATCGCGTACAACCTGCTCCATTTCAAATCGACCGTGAGCACCCCGCTGCTGCTGAAGAAAACGGATGAGCTGGTCAACACCTACCTGGCGGCCAGGCGGGAGCGCTTCAACGTCGTGATCCGCCAGTTCCTGGGATCCGTCGGATTTCAGGCCGTTGGGCACAGCGGGCTGATTCTCACCGCGGGATGGCTCGTGGCCGTCGGCCAACTCACCTTGGGCCAATTCGTGGCTGCGGAGGTCATCGTCGGCACCTTACTGCTGAACTTCGACTCGGTGGTGAAGCGGACGTACGTCGTCTGGTATTTCTTCACGGCCTTGGCCGAGCTGGATTTCCTCTTCTCCCTCCCCAAGGACATGGAACCTGGCAAGCTCGCCGTGCCGTTGCCGGATCCGACCGTCCACGGCGTCAGGCTTACCTGCAAAGACCTGTCGTTTTCCTACGCGGGTTCGGGACCGGTGTTCGAAAACCTCAATCTGGAGGTCGCGCCCGGAGAGAAAGTGGCGATCTTCTCCGCCACGAGCACCGGGAAAACCACCCTGGCGCGGGTCCTGGCCGGCCTCTATTGCCCGACGAGCGGAGTGATCCGGTACAACGGGGTGGACCTGCGCGATCTGGATATGGACTCTCTGAATGCCAGCCGCGGGCTGATGCTGGACTCCCAGCTCATGCTGTTCGAGGGGACCCTGGAGGAGAACATCACCATGGGCCGCCCGTCGATCCCCTATGAGGACATCCTGTGGGCCCTTCGGTTCGTCGACATGGAAGACGAGGTGGACGCGCTTCCGCTGGGTCTGAAAACACCGGTCAGAGCCAAGGGGACGAGATTTACGACCAATCAGGTCATGCGGATCCTGGTCGCCCGCGCGATCGTCATTCGTCCACAGATCCTGATCTTGGATGGGACCCTGCACAGCGTCCCGCCCAGCACTCGAGAAACCCTCCTTCGAAGGCTCTGCTCAAAGGAGGAACCCTGGTCCGTGATCTTCGTCTCCAATGACCCCACGCTGACGGCGCACGTCGACCGCCGCCTGGCCTTGGACTGACCCCCCCTCCGCGCTGACGGGTCTTTCTCTCCTCTCCTCTGATCTGTTAGACTATATGCGATTCAAGGCGCGAGGCCATCGAGGCGGCGGCCCTGGTCTGTGGAGAGAGCACACCATTTCGGAGAGACGCTGTTGGGCACTCGGTTCCAATTTCGATTTCCTCGGCCGGCCTGGACCCAGATCCTGGTGAGCCTGCTGATCGCGGCCCTCGGGCTGATGGGGGGCCGGGCCCTGAGCCAAGTGGACCAGGACCTTCGCATCATGTACACCGAGTACACCTTGGGCGCCACGGACCTCGCCCACATCTCGGCCGATGTCATACGGTACCGGACCACCACCGTCCGGTCCCTGGAGGCTCCCACCCAAAAAGACTTCGAACGGATCACGAAATCCCTGCCGGATCAACGCGCCCGCATCCAGCACGCCGTGGATCGGTATGCAGCCGCGACCCTGAGAGTGTCGCGCAGCGGGCGAAGCGAACCTCAGGACATCCAGGCGGTACGGGAAAGCCTCGACGCCTACTTTGCGGCCGCCAGCCGGACGATCGCGCTCTTGAGCCAGGAATGGATCGCCGGCTCCCCGCAAGAGGCGGCTGAGCTCAGGCGCAGGGCCGAGGTGCATGCGGCCGACAACGCGGGGCCCAAGCTGGTTCAGGTCAGCCTTGCCCTGGACCGTCTCCTGGAAACCGTGGCGGACGTCGCCAAGGACATGCGAGACGAAGGGACCAGAACCATTCGCACGACCAGCACGACGCTCATCGTCGGCAGCTTTCTCCTCGCCTTTTTGAACCTGTTGATTAGACGAACTCCGCCCCCCCCGGTCGAAGCCGCGCCCCGTCCCTTTTCAGTCCACGCGGAACGCCAAGAGACGCCCTCGTTCTCGCTCCCTCTCAAGCGCACCGATTCCCTTCCTCGCCGGGAATAGGCCGATCGAACCGATTCAGGACCGGTCGAACGTCGCCGCGATGATCGAGCCCGGCGGGCGAGCTCCGTTGGAGCGGGCGCCGAGTGAGTCGAGATGACGCGATCCGGGCGTTACCTCCGGACTCGTGTCTTCGTCGGGGGAAGATTCTCTATCGGGATGAAGACCGCCAAGGCGACGACCGTCGTCCACCGGTTGGCCTTCCCGATGGCCGATTGGGTGATATTGAGCGTCCGGACGATCTTGCCTCCCATCTTGAACACCTGCTCTCGTTCTTTCCAGGCGATGTTGGGATCGAACTCGATGCCCAGCGTCGTAGCCAGCATCTGAGCGGCCAGGTCCTCCGTATATTCTCCCGACTCCTCATCGGTCTCTCCATAGGCATGGTGCTCGGAAAGATATCCGTACGTGCGCCGGTCGGTGGGGATGGCGAGGCCGATGGAGGCGGAGATCAACCGATTGCGCTCGTTGGTCTCCGATCGGGCCATCACACAGTGGGTGACTTCGCCGGGGTGGAGGAGAGTCTCGCCTCGCCTCCGCGGAATGATCTTGCAGGAAGGGGGATAGATCGAGGACACGCTCACCAGATTGCAGTACGCGACCCCCGCGCTCCGCAACGCCTCCTCGAACGAAGCCAGCTTCTCCCTATGGACCCCGACGCCCCGGGTCAAGAACATATGAGTCGGAACCATCTTGCCTCCCCTCTTTCGTCACGCGTACGCAAGAGACGCCTGACAGCACACACCGGGTCGCAGTTGTACCAATTTGGAGAAGATTCCGCAATATGGCGGGAGAGATTTTTTATCCGGGGGTCAGGCGTTGTTCGAATCACGGAGATTCAGCACCAGCAGCTTCGGCTCGGTCATCTCCTCGATGGCGTAGCGCACCCCTTCCCGACCGAGCCCGGAGTCTTTCACCCCCCCATAGGGCATGTGGT
>JBOHOM010000252.1:0-14137 GCA_050731075.1 Nitrospiraceae bacterium | reverse complement strand
GCCTGGACCGGTTTGCGCTTGGCGTCGGCGACGTCCGGATGCAGGAAGACGCCGGCCACCGCGCACCCCGCGAGCAGGCAGGAGATGACGCGTACCGCGTATCGTGGGATGATGGCGCTCAAATCGGGCAGTGGATAGCATACGGCGCTCGCGGCTGTCAATCATGGAATCTCTGACGACCATACGATGTTCCGGACGTTCCCAGGGCACAGGCTTCGATCGTCAATCCGTCAACGCGTCGAGGCTGCCTGCTTTCGGTCTACGGGCCGTTTTGTTAAGATGGGCGGCGGGTTGATGTGTGCGCCTGTCCTTTCTAGTGCGGAGGCGTGGTGACGCTACTCCATTTCGACTGTTTCTCGGGCGTCAGCGGGGATATGATCCTGGGCGCGCTGGTGGATGCCGGCTTGCCGTTCAAGGACTTGGTCCACGGGCTCAAATCCGTCCCCATCGACACGTATGATGTGAAATGCAAGACAGTGATGCGGGGCGGTCTCCCCGCTACGAAGGTGGTGGTGGTGGTGCGGGACGGGTTCCGCTCGCCGATCCCGCTCAGCCGCATCCAACGGATCATCGCGTCCAGCCGGCTTCCGGCCGGGGTGAAAGACCGGGGCCGAGAGGTCTTTGACCGATTGGCGCGGGCGGAAGGCGCGGCCCATCGAGTGAGTCCTTCGGACGTGCAGTTCCATGAGATCGGTGTGGTGGACTCGATTGTGGACGTGATGGGCACAGTGCTCGGCTGCCATCTCCTCGGCGTGGAACGAGCGACCGCTTCCTCAGTCAACCTCGGCTCGGGAGTGCTCGACTCGGCGCATGGCACGCTGCCGGTTCCCGGTCCTGCGGTCGCGTGGCTGGCCCGGGGGGTGCCGGTGTACAGCGCCGGGCCTGTGCGCGAGCTGACCACCCCGACCGGCATCGCGCTGCTGAGCGCGCTGGTTCAGGAATTCGGTCCGCTCCCGCTGATGCGTCCCACCGCCGTTGGGTATGGGGCCGGCACTGCGGACCCGGAGGGGTGGCCCAACGTGCTGCGGGTCTTCCTGGGCGAGTCGATCCCTGCGGCGCTCGGCGATACGGAGGCGGTGGTCCAGATCGAGACCAACCTGGATGATCTGAACCCACAGGCGTATGAGACCGTCATGGACCGCGTGTTCGCGGCCGGCGCGTTGGATGTCACGCTCACCCCGGTGATCATGAAGCACGGTCGTCCCGGCATCGTGCTCGCGGCGCTGGCGCCGCGCGAGAAAGCCGAGGCGGTGGCCGGGGTCGTGTTGCGGGAGACCACCACGCTGGGCGTCAGGCTGCAGGAGATGAGCCGCCGAGTGCTCCCACGACGCCTCGAGTCCGTGCGCACGCGGGGCGGCATGGTGCGGGTGAAGGTGGCCGAAACAGGGGAAGGTGGAATCAAGGCTGCCCCGGAATATCAGGACTGCAAGCGCATCGCGGAGCAGAGCGGCCGGCCGGTGCGCGAGGTCATGGAGGAGGCCATGCAGGCCTTTACCCGCCAAGGGAAGAGGAAAAAGTAGATTTGGAGCATTTCGTGGCGATTCCGTACTATGTTGCCCTCTTGTTCGCCTCCGTGGTCATGACGCTGGGGGGGTGTGCGCTCTTCACAAACGGGATCGAATGGCTGGGGAAGCGCCTGAAGGTGCCGGAGGGGGCGATCGGCAGCGTCCTCGCGGCGGTGGGGACCACGCTGCCGGAAACTTCCATTCCGATCATTGCGATCTTCTTCGGCACCGGACAGGAACGGGTGGAGGTAGGGCTTGGCGCGATTCTGGGGGCCCCGTTCATGATCAGCACGCTGGTGTTACCCATCCTCGCCGGCCTGCTGATACTGTACGCCCGCCTGGGAAAGCGCTCCGCGGTCTTCCAGGTGGACTACCATGAAGTCAGGATCGACCTCGGTTTTTTTCTGGTGGCCTATGGTGTCGCGGTCGGATGCGCGTTCATCTCATCCCGCGCGATCCACTACTTTGCCGCGGGGTTGTTGGTCGCCTCGTATCTGGCGTATATGCTGCTCAAATTTTCGGGAGAAACGCGCGGGCATCTCGCCCTGGATCCGTTGATCTTCGCCCGTCAATCTGCCAAACCCTCCTACACGATGATCGGTCTACAGGGCACGGTAGGCCTGGTCGGGCTGGTGATTGGCGCCCATCTGTTCGTGACGGTCGCGAAGGCGATTTCGGCCGAGCTGGACGTGTCGCCACTGCTGCTGGCCCTCCTGATCGCTCCGCTGGCGACCGAGTTGCCGGAGATGTCCAACAGTTTTCTGTGGCTCTATCAGCGGAAGGACACCCTGGCGGTCGGCAACGTCACGGGGGCCATGGTCTTGCAGGGAACGCTCCCGGTCTCGTTGGGTCTGATCGGGACGGAGTGGAATCTGGCGCCGTCTGCGCTGGCGACCATGGGACTCGCGCTGGTCGCGGTCGGGTTCAGTCTCGGGCAACTCCTGTGGGGCGGGCATTGGCGGCCTTGGCTTCTGAGCGGGATCGCCTTGCTCTACCTCGGGTACACGCTCTATCTGTATGGCTCGTGAAAGGCGTTCAGCTGTGCGCGATGGCGATGAAGGATTGTTCAGTCCGTTTGGTCTGTTGAGTCCGTTAATGGAAGTAACCGACCCAACGGACAAAACCGACCTAACGGCCTTCCTGAGGGTCGTATGAGACGATTGGTCCGACACGGGTCGTGTGCACCTGGGAACCTTTTCGGCGATGAAGGAGCCCCCCGCGCGAGAGAGGTACGGGTTGTTCTCTGGGCCGTGCTGGCGCTGAACCTGCTGGTGGCCTTCGCCAAGCTGTTCTATGGCATGATGATCGGATCACTCGGCATGCAGGCTGACGGATTCCATTCGCTCTTCGACGGCGTATCGAATGTGGTCGGGCTCATCGGGCTGTGGCTGGCATCGGCGCCTCCCTGCGATGAACATCCCTACGGCCACAAGAAGTACGAAACGCTGGCCGCGGCTGCGATCGGGGGGATGCTGGTCGCCACCTGCGTCTACCTGCTCTGGAACAGCTACACACACTGGCAAGGCGCGGTCCGGCCGGAGGTGACCGCGGTCAGTTTCGCCGTGATGGTGGCGACGATGGCGATCAACTACGGCGTGATGAAATGGGAGCGGCGCAAGGGGGAGGAGCTACGCAGCGAAATCCTCCTGGCCGATGCCGGGCATACGGGAAGCGATATCCTCACATCCTTCTCGGTAATCGCCGGGCTGGTCGCGGTCCGGCTCGGCTACCCTATCATGGATCCGATCGTGGCGGTTGTCATCGCCGCGATTATCGCGAAAACCGCGGTGAGCGTGCTCTCGGAGACCTCCCGATCGCTCACCGACACGGCTCGTCTGGACCCGGAGGAGATCCGCGCGGTGGTGCTGCGGAACGAGGGAGTCCTGGACTGCCACGAGATCAGGACTCGAGGGCTGCCCAGCCATATCTTCGTGGACCTGTCGGTGCACGTGTCAGCCGGGATGTCGGTCGCCGACGCCCACGCGGTGGCCCACGGGGTGGAACACTCCATTAAGCGCTGCTTCGACGGCGTGGCCGAGGTGATCGTCCACGTGGAGCCGGACGACCATTCATAGAATTCTATGATGTGCCGATTTGGCGGCTGGCGGATGGTTCGATCGCCGATTCACCAAATCGACAAATTCAGCGCGCGGTTATGCGATGCCGAAGAGTCGTAAGTCGAAGACCGATACGCGACCCATTTTAGGCCTCACGATGGGTGATCCGGCCGGGATCGGGCCGGAGGTGCTGGCCAAGGCGTTCGCGGGTCGTGAGATCGGCCGCCTGTGCCGTCCCATCGTGATTGGCTCGCTGCCGGTGATGGAACAGACGGTTCGATCCCTCGGCCTGCCGATGCGGGTCGAGGCGATGGCAGGGCACGACCAGCCGCTCGGCCGTCGCGGCGCGATCCCGGTCCTGGATCCGCTGGAACGGCCGCTTGGCCGGTTTCGCATCGGTATCGCGGCGGAGGAGACCGGTGCGGCCTCGATCTCCTTCATCACCAAAGCGGTCAGGCTGGCCGAGGCAGGCTGCATCAACGGGATCGTCACGGGGCCGATCAACAAAGAGGCGATCAATCTGGCCGGCTGCAAGCACCCGGGCCACACGGAGCTGCTGGCGGACCTGACCCACAGCCAGGAAGTCGGAATGATGATCCTGGGCGGGCCCCTGAAAATCATGTTCGCGACCACGCACGTGGCGGTCCGCGATCTGTCCTCCGCGCTGACGCTGGAGCGCGTAGGGCGGACCATCCGGTTGGCGCACCGGGCTCTCCGTGACTTCTTCGGCGTCGCCAAACCGAAGATCGGCCTGGCGGCGCTGAACCCTCACGCGGGGGAAGCCGGTTTATTCGGGGACGAGGAACGACGGTGCATTCTGCCCGCGGCGCAACAGGCCCGCTCCGCCGGGATTCACGTCAGCGATCCGCTTCCAGCGGATACGCTGTTCGGAAAAGCCGTGCGCGGCGAGTACGACGGCGTGGTGGCCATGTACCACGACCAGGGCCTCATCCCGCTCAAGCTGATGGCATTCGGGAGGTGCGTCAACCTGACGGTGGGGCTCCCGATCATCCGCACGTCGGTGGATCACGGCACGGCGTACGATATTGCGGGCAAGGGCGTGGCCGAGACGGGGAGCCTGGTCGAGGCCGTCAAGTTGGCGGCGCGATTGGCTGCCGCGAGGCGGTGACAAGAGAGGGGGAGTGATGTCCGACAGGGATCAGGCGCTCGAGATGGTCCACGCGCAACTGAAGGAGCTGGAAGCAATCTTGAAGCGGGCGGAGAGCGATTTGAATACGGTGGGCGGGAGCGAGCGCGTCGCCACGTGGAAGGCGCGCACGATCCCGTTGCTCGCGGCGCATTTAGGACAGCAGGAAGCGCAGCGTTTTTCCGACACACGGCCGGGGCCCTCCTTCACCAATGACCTGCTGGAAGAGCTGAGCGATGAGGTCGAGACGTACCGGGGCTTCATGCTGTCTCTGGTCCAACAACTCAAGAAACGTGGCGACCCCATCGTCGGCCCCGCTTGAACCGTCACCCTGGCGATGATGCCGCCTGCTCCTCGTCCGCGAAAACGCCTCGGCCAGCACTTCCTGATCGATCCGAACATCGTCCGGAAAATCGTCGCTCTGGCTGAGGTGCGGCCCCACGAGACCGTCCTGGAGATTGGACCGGGCCGTGGGATTCTCACCCGTCCCCTCTGTGCGGCGGCGCGAACGGTGATCGCGGTCGAAAAGGATCCGAGGCTTGGGGACTACTTGACCAGGGCAGCCGCCGATTGCCGCAATCTCGATCTCCGGGTTGCCGACGCGCTGGAGTTTCCCTTCGAATCGCTTCCCGAGCGGTCGGTCGTCGTGGCGAACCTGCCCTACTACCTCTCGACGCCACTGCTCTTCAGACTTCTCGAAGCGCGAGCGCGGATTGATCGCATGGTGCTCATGCTGCAGACTGAGGTGGCTCGGCGGCTGGTGGCGCGGCCGGGCGGGCGCGACTACGGCATTCTGTCGGTCCTGGCCCAGTACTCCGCGGCTCCCTCCCTGGCGTTCCAGGTGGCTGCCAGTTGCTTCCGCCCGCGCCCCGAGGTCGGCTCGTCCGTGGTGTGCCTGCTTATGCAAGCGGAATGTTCCCTACAGGTGGCGGACGAAGCGTTGTTTGTCCGGACTGTGCGAGCGGCCTTCGCCCACCGCCGCAAGACGCTGCTGAACTCCCTCCGGGATGAAGGCCTGGGCACGGAGACGGTGGCCCCGGCGTTGGCGCGCGTCGGGATCGCTCCTTCCCGGCGGGCAGAGACGCTTTCGCTCGAGGAATTCGCGGCCCTGGCTGACGCTTTGGGGAAGGCCGGCGCTTGACCGACATGAGGGTTTTCTGTAGCATCAGCCCGTAGAGGGTAAAACCCGTATGGGCCTGACCTACATTACCGCCAGCATCATTAATCCGGCCAAGCCCAAGAAGAAGGCCAAGGCTGAGTTCCTGGTTGATTCGGGAGCAGTCTACACGGTCGCCCCACGTGCCACGCTGAAGCGCCTTGGCATCAAACCGCACAGTTCGCGCACTTTTACCCTTGCTGACGGTACCAGGATTACCAGACAGATGGGTGATGCGGTCTTTGCCATCGATGGGGAACGAGCTGCCTCGCCCGTGATCTTCGGCGAAAAAGGCGATAGTCTCTTGTTCGGCACGGTGTCACTGGAAGCTTTGGGCTTGATGCTCGATCCTCTCAAGCGCGAGCTCCGTCCTCTGCCGATGGTCCTCGGCTAGAACCCTTCACGCGTGGGGGCCCTTGCCCCTTACCCACGGGTGGTGTTACCATCCCGCGCATGGGTGTATCCACCACGGCCAAGCGCGGTGACGCCCGCAGCGCATCCCGTCAGTCGGCCCATCTGAAGCATGAGGTGATCGGAGTTCTCCTGATCACGCTCAGCCTCTTGATTCTGCTGAGTCTGGGTTCCTTTGCTCCTACCGACGTCCCACTCTTCGGGTCAGGACATTCCGCTGCAGCCTCTCCCGCTCCGACCCGGAACATGATCGGCGCGGTGGGGGCCACCCTGGCCTCCGCCCTGTTCTGGCTGGTCGGCGGGGGCGCCTATCTGCTGCCATTTCTGCTGGCCATGCTGGGAGTACGGTGCTTTGTCGAGGGCGCCCTCACGGTGACGCTCCGGAGCGCCGCCGGCTCAGTGGCGTCGCTGCTGTGTCTCAGCGGTTTGTTGCATCTGGAAGTGACTGCCGTCCCGACGCTCTTCAGCGGGCTGGTGTATCGCGGGATGGCCGGCGGCGTAATCGGACAGGTTCTCGCGGACGGTCTGCGAGGCTATTTTGCCAGCACCGGGGCCCACATCATCATGCTGGCCGGGCTCCTGGTCTCGCTCTTGCTGGCGACGCCGATGTCGCTCACCGAACTGTGGCGGCGTGTGCCCGGTTGGTGGGAGCCGTTCACCGAGGCGGTGGCGGCCATCCTGCCGGCGCTGTCGGAGTGGTCTAGCCGGGTCGGGCCGGTGACGAAAACAAGGCCCAAGCCCGTCAAGATCAGTCGCCCCGTTCCGGCGGCCCCATTGCCCGAAAGCAACGGGGGCGCGCTGGCGACGGAGGCGGCGGCGCCCGTTCCCGAAGAGCTGCCGGCCACGGCTGCCGACGAGCCGGTTGCGTCGAATGAAGAAGCGCCGGAGATCGTCGTGACCAGGGCGGTCTCGAGCGGCTACGAGCTTCCGGACCCGCAGGAGCTGCTGAGCGATTTCTCGGGCCCGCTGGAGCGCATGACCGATGAGGCGCTCAAAGCGCGGTCTGAGGTGTTGACGCGCGCCCTGCTGAGCTTCGGGATCGAAGGGAAAGTGACCGAGGTGCATCCGGGCCCGATCGTGACGATGTATGAGTTCGAGCCGGCGCCCGGTGTGAAGGTGGCCCGCATCGTCAACCTGGACAACGACCTCGCCCTTGCGCTCAAGGCCACCAGTCTCCGCATCGTGGCGCCGTTGCCCGGCAAGTCGGTGGTCGGCATCGAAGTTCCCAATCCCTACCGCGAGACCGTGTCGCTGAAGGAGTTGGTCACCAGCGACGCCTTCATCCGGTCCCGCTCCAAGCTGACCATCGCTCTCGGAAAGGATATTTTCGGCGTCCCGGTGGCCGCGGATTTGAAGACCATGCCGCATCTGTTGGTCGCCGGCGCGACCGGCGCCGGGAAGAGCGTCAGCCTCCACACCATGCTGTTGAGCATCCTCTTCTCGACCAGACCGGACGAGGTGAAGCTGCTGCTGATTGATCCGAAGAGATTGGAGTTCCAGGTGTATGACGGCGTGCCGCATCTGCTTCAGCCGGTCATCACCGATCCCAGGGCGGCAGCCCGTGGGCTAAGCTGGGTCGTACTGGAAATGGAACGGCGGTACAAGCTGTTGGCCGAGGCCGGGGTTCGCAATATCGACTCGTATAACCGGCGCGCGCCGGAGACCCAGGGCGCGGTCAAAAAGTCGACGAGAACGCCTGCGCTGGAGCAGCCGGATTTGCCGATGGAGTTCCTGTCCGGAGACGATGGCCCCGTGGCCGGCGACAACGGGAGGTCTGACCCTGTCGCCATGCAAGCGCCGGCGGCCTCGCCGATGATTCCCGGCGTTTCGGCCAGGACGGCGCCCGCGCCGCTTCCCTATATCGTGGTGATGATCGACGAGCTGGCTGACCTGATGATGGTGGCGCCCAAGGAGGTGGAGGACAAGATCGCGCGATTGGCCCAGATGGCCAGGGCGTCCGGGATTCATTTGGTGCTCGCCACGCAGCGGCCGTCGGTGGATGTGCTGACCGGCCTGATCAAGGCGAATTTCCCGGCGCGGATCGCGTTTCAGGTGTCCTCCAAAACGGATTCCCGCACGATCCTGGATGCGAACGGCGCGGAGGCGTTGGTGGGACGGGGCGACATGCTCTATCTGGCCTCAGGCACCGGACGGATTACCCGCCTGCATGGGTCCTTCGTGCCGGACGACGACGTACGCCGGGTGGTGGAGTTCGTGAAGAAACAGGGGACGCCTGCGTACAGCGAAGACTGGCAATCGCTGCGTCAGGAAGACGCGGCGGAGGATCAGGAACAAGACGAAGTGTACGAGCAGGCGAAGGATCTGGTGATCACGTCCGGCCAGGCGTCGGCGTCGCTGATTCAACGTCGCCTGCGTGTGGGGTATCCCCGGGCGGCGCGGATGATCGAGCGCATGGAAGAGGAGGGCATCGTCGGGGCGCCCGCCCGCGACGGGCGGCGCGAGGTGATCGTGAGGCGCGGGCCGGTGGGTGAGGAGTCGGAATGATCGAAACCGCAGCGGGTCCTGTCACCGACCGCCCCGTCCGTCCTCGCACCCCGCCCGGTGTGGGGACCCCGCTGCGGGCGGACGGGGTCCCTGGTCGGCGCCACCCGCAAGAAAGCATCGATTGTTCTAACACCTCTTTGGGGACTTCCATTAAAGGCTTCTTGATACTACTCGTGGCCGTCACCGGTCTCTTCTTTTATGGAGTCAGTGGCGCGGCCGACGATGGCATAGACGTGAAAGAGGTGGTGAAGAAACTGCAGGCGAGGTATGAGCAGACGCGGGACCTGAAAGCAGATTTCACGCAAAGTACCAAGATCGAGGGCTTTGCCACACCGATCACATCACGCGGGCGGGTGTACATCAAGAAACCGGGCCGGCTCCGCTGGGATTACCTGGACCCGGCCGTGGAAGAGATCTACGTCAACGGGAACGAGGTCATGATGTACGTGCCGGAGCACAAGCAAGTGCTGGTGGGCAAGCTGACGCAGATGGCGGCCTCACAAGCTCCCTTGCAGTTGCTGCAAGGAGTCGCGAAGTTGGAGGAGCAATTCGCACTGGAGCCGACTGCGGAAGGGAAACGCGGGGAGGGCGGGGTGCCGTTGGTGACGCTGCTCCCGAAGGAAACGGAGCCGGATTCGGTGCGAACCGTCGCCCGGATCGTACTGGAGGTTCAGCCGAAAACGTACTTCATCAAAACGGTGTCCATTCACGAGATCAGCGGCAATGTCGCCACGTTTGAATTCAACAACCTGAAACCCAACACCGGCCTCAAGAACGCGCTGTTCGAATTCGAAACGCCGGCCGGCGTGGAAGTGGTCAAGGCTCCTGCGCTCAGTCCGCCCTGACGTGGGGGGGCCAACCGAAGCCAGGGGAGGGAGAGAAGGAACATACATGGTTGTCACGAGCACCAGGACGATCAGCGAGACGGTGGAGCGGGCAGTGGCGGCGTGCGACTTCGAGCGGATCAAGCGGGAGTATTGGGATCAGAACGAGTTCGTTTTTCTCAAGGGGTTTCTCCCTCGAGAGGCGGTGGAAGAGCACCTGGTCCCTCAGGTAAATCGTCTCAAGCCCGAGTTGAATCGCAACTACATTCCCGGACATAAGAAGGGAGGGAGTGTCAGTTACTATACGGTCCGTGAAAAAGCCCCTGAGTTCATGGAGCTGTACCGGTCGCCCGCGTTCCTCGATTTCCTCAGCCGGCTGGTGGAGGCTCGCCTGATGCTGTGCCCCGAGAACGACCCCCACTCATGCGCGCTCTATTACTACACTGAGCCGGGGGATCACATCGGGTTTCACTACGATACCTCCTATTACAAGGGCGCACGGTACACGATCCTGGTCGGCCTGGTGGATAGATCCGAGAGCTGTCGGCTGGTCTGCCAGCTCTACAAGGATGATCCCGCGCGGGAGAGCAGGGAGCTACAGCTCGCCACGGAGCCCGGGGATGTGGTGATCTTCAACGGCGACAAGCTCTGGCACGCCGTCACGCCGCTGGCGGAAGGAGAAGAGCGCGTGGCCCTCACGATGGAGTACGTCACGAACCAGGACATGGGGCGTTTCAAGCGGCTCTACTCCAACTTGAAGGATGCCTTCGCATACTTCGGCCTCAGAGCCTTCTTGAAACGATCCGCGTAGAACCCCCGGAATCGAAGGCCATGCCACCAGCTAGGCCGTGAATTGACCATCCAGGACCACATGATTGTCCACGGACTTGGTGATCACGGTCAGCAGCTCTTCCTTCGACACGGGCTTGACCAGATAGTCCCGCACGCCCTGTCTCATCAAGGACACCGCGAGGTCAACGTCCGGGTACCCGGTCATGACGACGATGGGCACGGTCGGGTATTGCGTCCTGAAGTAGGCAATGGCCTCGATCCCGTTGACTTTCGGCATCCGAATGTCGCAGAGAATCGTGTCCACCATGAGCGGGTTGTCGTCTGAGTTCAGGACCTTGATCGCCTGTTCGCCATCCTGGGCCTCCACCACCTCATACCCCGCCTTCGTCAGGCTCAGATTGACCAACTTTCTGATGCTCGGCTCATCGTCCACCACGAGCACACGCCCCTGTCTGCCGCTGACCGCGTAATGTGTATGAAAGCCCATCGCGCACCTCCTGTTAATGGCTGCCCGCCGGGAATTGGATTGTGAAGGTGGTCCCTTTCCCTTCCTCGCTCTCGACCCGAATGGCTCCTTGGTACCTCGACACGATCGTGTACACGATGCTCAGACCCAGGCCGGTTCCTTTTCCCGGATCCTTGGTCGTGAAGAATGGGTCGAAAATCCTGTTGAGCAGGCTCTTCGGAATTCCGCATCCTGTGTCGGAGATCATGATGCTCATGACACCGTCCAGGTGCCGCGTGGCCAGCGTCAGGCGTCCCATTCCCTCCATCGCCTGCACAGCGTTGTAAATCAAATTGACGAACACTTGATCGATCTCGGATTGACGGCCTCGAAAGCGCGGCACAGGCTGAAACTGCGTCACGACCTCCACTGCTCCGAACTGCGGATTCAGCCGAACCATTTTCACCGCTTCAAGCAGCCGCTCGCTGAGGTCCATCTCGACCTCACCGTTGCGCGAAGCAGGCCGGGCGTAGGAGACAAAGCCACCCACGATCGTGGCGACATGTTTTGCGTAGCCGACGATGTCCGCGGCGTATTCTTTGATGTTCGCCTGGTCCTCTTCTTCCGCGATGATCTCGGCCATCCCCAGGATCCCCTGCACCGGGTTGTTGATCTCGTGGGCCATGCCGGAGACCAGTGTGCCGAGGCTGGCCAGCTTCTCGGCTTGAATCAGCTGATCCTGAAGCTGTTTTTGCTCGGTGATGTCCCAGATGACGATCCCCGTCTGTTGCGGCTCTCTCTCACGGATCTTCACCGGGAAGAGACGATACTGGTACACGCGCTTCTGCGCCTCAAACTCGCCGTCCGGCTGCCGGGTGCCGGCCTCACCGGTGAAGGTCTTGAACTCAGTCATCAGCAGATTCCACCTGGGCTCCGTCAGCGGCAGCACGTCATACACGAGGCTTCCGACCAGTCGAGCCCCCGGTGCGCCGAAATGCTCTTCAGCCAGAGGATTGGCATACGCCACCTGCCGATCCTGGTTGACGATGAGAATGGCTCCCGGCAGGCTGGCCAGAATCTCCTCCATCCTGTCGTATGCGGTCCGCAAGGCAGCCTGCGCCTGCTTACGCTCGGTAATATCCTCGGCAATCCCCGTCACCCGATAGGTCTTTCCTGATTCGTCTCGGACGGGGAAAGCCTGATCGTGTATCCAGCGTGTCGAGCCGTCGGGCCGCACGACTCGGTACTCTTCGTCGTAGTCCCCGCTGGCTTGTCTCGTGAGGGCGGCCTCCCGGACCCTGGTGCGATCATCGGGATGGATCGCATCGAGCCACGAGCGCGGCTCTGTGTACAGGCTCTGACAGGTCCGGCCCCAAATCTGCTCGTAGCCTGGACTGATATAAATGATCCGGGTTTTCTCGGGATCGGTCATCCAGAAGACTTCCCGGATATTTTCCGCGACCTGGCGGAACCGCTCCTCGCTCTCCCTGAGCGCGTCCTCCGCCCGTCGCCGTTCCCATTGTCCCAGCGTGAGGGCGACCAGGCTGGCCATGGCAAGGGCGAACGCCTGTTCGTCGGGCATCCACTGCCGGGCCGGGCCCACGTGTTCATGACAGAGCACGCCTACCAGGACGCCGTTCAGGGAGACCGGCACATCCATCATCGATGTGATTCCGAGCGGAGTCAGGTAGCTGTCGGAAAATTCAGAGGTTCGAGGATCTCGATGAGCGTCATCCGTCGCGAGGACTTCAAACTGTGGCAGCGCGCGAAAATAGGCGGGGTACTTCTCGGCGATGAGCTCCTGGCCGGAGGAATGCCGGTTCGCGCTGAGCTCGTAGAGCTCGACGCAGCGAACAGCGGTCCGGTCTTCGTTGAGGCGCCAGAAGCTGACACGATCGACCCCGAGCGTGCCGGCATCCACCTCACAGATCCGCCGTAGCGCGCTCCGGAAGTCGGCGGACTGAAGGGCTTCAGCCCGGGCCAAGGCGATCAAGGCGGCATTCTGTCGCCGATACCGGTCTTCGCTTTCGCTCAGCGCGCTCTCCGCGGTTTCAGCCTTGACCGCGAGAGCTTTCACCCCGATCGCTTTCCGCAACGTGGCTTTCAATTCGGTCGAATTGTAGGGCTTCGTGACGTAGGCAAAGGCGCCTCGGGTCAGCGAACCGATGGTGTTCTCCTCTAAGGCATACGCGGTGATGGCGATAATCGGCAGCTTCGGATCGGCGTCCATCAAGAATTTCATCACGATGTGGCCGTGGAGATCGGGCAACTGCATGTCCAGCAGGGCGGCTCCATAATGGGTTTGCCTGGCCTGTCGAATGGCTTCCACCCCGGTACCGACCGCATGAACTCGGTAGCCCTCATGCTCCAGCATATCGCTCAATGTCTCCCTGATGTCCGGGTCATCGTCGACGATCAACACGTGGGTGGCCTGCGTCATGACGGAATTGGTGCTCATACCGTCACCCCCAATCGCCTCTGTCCAAGAGACCTGTTGTTTCGGGACAAGGGTGCCATGGTGTCGGCCTTCGCGCCTCAGCGATCCATCATGATCCTGAGCACGTCCACCAGCAGCAGCCCGAACAGAATGAAACCTCCGACCAGAATCAACCAAAGCATCGTCGTTTCCTCTCGGCTCAATCTCTCGTCGAGTGACCGCTCGGCTTCTCTCACGGCTATACTCAGCAACCATCATGCCATCGGAGGGGGTGGACATCGGATTGAGCCATCCTCCCTTAACCTGTTGATTCCTTGATGAAGCCATTCTTGCAAAGAATAGGCATGGGGACAGCCCGACGCGGCTGATCGACTCAGCCGTATCGAATCGAATACAAGGCTTATCCTCTCTGATACAGCCGCACAGGGATTCGGAACGGGCAAAGAAATGGGCTCTTGCGACTTTCGTGTGGATAAAGACTTCGGGGGAAAGCCGCCTCGGCTGTCGAAAGGGGGAGTGCCCGTCTCGGCTGACGAACGGCGCACGGTCTCGGTTGCGCCATCATGCGTTGCCCCCGGATGGCCGTTCGGGTCGTACTGTTGGCCGCGACGCCTTATCGGATTACCGGAACGGCGCAGCGGCAGCCGTTCTGTTGGCCGCAGGCAGCGGGCGCGATGGCGCGAACCTCGCCGCGCATCCGTTCCATCCGAGACTTCACTGGAAGCATGCGATGCAGAGGATGGGGCGCCCAGCCCTTCCAAGCCTTCGGCCTCAGCCGGGATGCACGCACGAGGCCGTCAGGGCGAGGAAGACGCGACTTTGCGGGGGAGCCCCGCTGGTGTGCCGGGGACCCGTTGC
>JBOHOM010000251.1:0-4688 GCA_050731075.1 Nitrospiraceae bacterium | reverse complement strand
GCGCACCGTCGTGTGATGTGTCCCGCTCCGTCCCCTCCGCAGCGACGTGGGCTGCTCCGAGCGCTGCGGCGGACAGAGGCAGAGGGGTTCGCAGGAGATGTCCGGGTCGGTTGTCTCGGGCTTGTATTTAGAAGGACATAGCGAATTGGTCGCGTGGGCCTCAAGGGAAATCTGGAACGCCAGCATCAACGCAGCCAGACCGGAAGCTGCAACCGCACGAACCCAGGGATGCATCGAAAACTCCTACATGCCCTCAGGCTGCCGAGGCCGGTTCTGAGGAAATCAGCAAGACCCGTGCCGCTCCCTCCGGGTCTGTTGACAAAGCAGAAAAGGGCGTGCTGAAATTGCTCGTCACGCATGACGAGCAGGCTATAGGCGATGGGCTCTTGGCGATAGGCCGGAGAGTTGAACCCTATAGCCTATGGCCTATTGCCCATAGCCTGGCTCAGAAGGGAGTTACGCCATGGATATGTTTGGAAAGGTAGGGTTGGTCGAGATTCCGGTCCTGATTGCGCCGGATCAGAAGGCCTGGCTGGACCGCATGATCAAGGAAAACAAGATCGCGATCCCGCCCGGGGGGACCCTGGAAAAGGGATCGTTGTACTCGATGTTCATCCGGATGCTGCTACACAACGCGATGGAGGAACAGAAGCGGCAGGAAGCCTTGGATGCAGAAGACGAGGACGAGTAAACCGTCTTCGCGGGCCCTTCCTTTGTATCTTGACCGATACGGACAGTATCTTTTGGTGCCCGCTCTGGCCATACGCCATAAGCTATACGCTATAAGCTCTTGAAGACTTCGCCCGCCGCCGCGATCGTCTCCTCGATATCCTCGGAGGTGTGCGCGGTCGAGAGGAACGCCGCCTCGAATTGGGATGGCGCGAAATAGATTCCCTTTTCGAGCATCCGGTGAAAGAACGCGGCGTAGACCTGGGTGTCGGACCGCTTGGCCGAGGCGTAATCCACCACCGGCCCCTTGGTAAAGAACGCCCCCAGCATTGAGCCCACCCGCGTCTGTGTCAACGGCACGCCGGCTTTCTTTGCGGCCGCCCCGAGCCCCTCCGCCAGCTCTGCTGCCCGTTGATCTAACTTCTTGTAGACAGCTGGAGCCTGCAGCTTGGTGAGGGTTTCGATCCCCGCGGTCACGGCCAGAGGATTTCCCGAGAGCGTGCCGGCCTGATAGACCGGCCCCGCCGGCGCGATCAGCCGCATGATCTCTCGCTTCCCGCCATAGGCGCCGACCGGCAGCCCCCCGCCGATGATCTTCCCCAGGCAGGTGAGGTCCGGCCTCACTCCGTACAGCGCCTGCGCGCCGCCGTAGTGCACGCGGAACCAGGTGATCACTTCGTCGAAGATCAAGAGAATCCCGTGGGCCTCTGTGAGCGTCCGGAGGGTGGACAGGAAATCCTCCCCAGGCGGCACGACCCCCATGTTGCCCGCGATGGGCTCAACGATGATGCAGGCCAGCTCGCGATGGCGCTCCTGGATCAGCCGCTGGACAGCTCTGATGTCATTGTAAGGCGCGGTCAGCGTGTGGCGCGTGAAATCATCCGGCACGCCCGGGCACTCGGGGATTCCGAGAGTGGCCAGTCCAGACCCGGCTTTCGCCAGGAGGTAATCGCTGTGCCCGTGATAGCAGCCCTCGAACTTGAGGATGCCGTCCCGTTTGGTGTAGGCGCGGGCCAGCCGGACTGCGCTCATGACCGCCTCCGTGCCGGAGCTCACCAACCGGACCTCTCCGATGGACGGCACCGCCTCGGTGATCATCCGCGCGAGACGCACCTCGAGCTCGGTCGGCGCACCGTAGCTCGTGCTGTTGGTGACGGCGCGCGCGATGGCCTTGACGACCGAGGGATGCGCGTGGCCGAGGATCATCGGGCCCCAGGACAAGACGTAGTCGATGAAGCTGTTTCCGTCCACATCGTAGAGTCGGGAGCCCTTCGCGCGCTTGATAAACAGCGGATGCCCGCCCACGGCGCGGAAGGCGCGGACCGGACTGTTGACGCCGCCGGGGATAAACCGGAGCGCCTCGGCAAAAAGCTTCTGAGATCGCGTTGTCTTCATGAGCAGTCGGTAACCGTGAAGTGCGGTGCAACGTACCACGGGGCGGTTTTGCTGGTCAACGGATGGGTGGGAGTTGGAAGGACACCCCTGTCGCTCTTGTGCTCCCGGAGCGCGCGGCCTCAGAAGGCCCTCGCTCGACGGGCGCAGTTAGAGCAACAGGGGCGTCCATCCAATGGAGAGCGATGGTCAGAAATACAGCTCGCCAGGCATCCGTTGCATCCGAGACTTCATCGGAGGGATGGGGGGGGTGGAGGGGATCTGCTTTGCGGCGGTGGCGGGCGTTTGTTAGAATGGCGGGCAACCACTCCGCGGTTGCAGGCACGAGGCGCGTGAGTATAGGCAATAGGCTTGAGGCTATAGACGATAGGTAAAACCATTCTTCCTATAGCCCATAGCCCATAGCCTCTAGCCCATAGCCTTCTTCTATGATGCGCAAAGTCAAAATTATCTGCACGATCGGGCCGGCCACTGAGTCGCCGGAGCTCCTGGATCAACTCATTGCGAGCGGGATGAACGCGGCCCGGTTGAATTTCTCTCATGGCTCGCATGAGTCCCATGGGCGTGCGATCAAGGCTATCCGCGCGGCGGCCGCCAGGCGGAAGGCTGCGGTGGCCATCATCCAGGATCTGCAGGGGCCGCGGATCCGGGTCGGACCGGTTCCGGCCGGGGGGATCGAGCTGGCGCCAGGCGATCGGGTGAGACTGCTCGCCGGTGAAGGAGAGGCGCGGACGCGCGGGACCGGTCATGACATTCCCGTCACCTATCCCCACTTGGCGCTGGATGTCCGGCCTGGGGCACGGATTCTGATCGATGACGGCCTCGTGGAGCTGACCGTCACTCGGATCGAGGCCGGCGTCGTGGACTGCGCCGTGGTGACCGGGGGACGCGTCACCGCCAACAAGGGGATCAACCTGCCCGGCACGCGGATTACCGCGCCCACGGTCACCGACAAGGATCTGGATGATCTCAAATTCGGTCTCGCGCAGGGCGTGGATTATGTGGCGTTGTCCTTTGTCAGGGCCCCGGAAGATGTAGCGGCCGCCAAGAAGATCATTGCGGAGAGTGGCGCGGACGTGCCGGTCATCGCCAAGATCGAGCGGCCCGAGGCGATTGCATGCCTGGAGTCGTTGCTCGATCAGGCGGATGGCGTGATGATCGCCCGCGGCGATCTCGGTGTCGAGATGGGTGTCGAGGCCGTGCCGGTGATCCAGAAACGGATTATCGCCGAGGGGAACCGCCGCCGGCGTCTCGTGATCACCGCGACGCAGATGCTGGAGTCCATGACCCAGCACCCTCGCCCGACGCGGGCCGAGGCCTCGGACGTGGCCAATGCCGTCTTCGACGGGACGGACGCCGTGATGCTCTCGGCTGAAACGGCGATGGGGCGTTATCCGGTCGAGGCGGTTCGCGTCATGGATCGCCTCGTGCGGGCCGCAGAGGAAGGGATTGAGCCGGGAGTCGTCCGTCGCGCCGACGCGGGGCGCGGCGAGGTCTCGTTCCCGGAGGCGATCTGCGAAGCGGCTTCCTCCGCGGCTGCGACCACCGGCGCCGCTGCCATCGTGGCCTTCAGCGAGTCGGGGGCGACGGCGCGATTGCTCTCGAAGCAACGCCCGGTCGCTCCGATCATCGCGTTCACACCGTTTGAGCCGGTCCGGCAGCGCATGGCGCTCTACTGGGGGGTGGTCCCCCACACGATGCCGCGGATCGAGCAGACGGACAAGCGGGTGCGCGAGGTAGAACGTCGCCTGCAGGCGGAGGATCTCGCCACCAAGGGGCAGCGGATCGTGATCCTGTCGGGAACCCTGACGGGCCAGCGGGGCGGGACCAACCTCATGAAGCTGCATCAGATCGCGTGATGCGAGGGACGCTCGTGACGAGACCGTCGTGCTCCCTGGGGGCCGCTGTGCTCCTGCTCCTCCTTTCCAGCGACGGGCTGGCGCAGACGGGGCAGACCAATAAGGATCCCGTCGAGATGGTGACCAAATACTTGTCGCTGGACCGGCATGGCGCCCGCCTGGAGGCCATGTCCTTTGAGACGCTCAAGCCCTACATTAACTGGAAGGAAGAACCGGCCTGGGAGCACGTGGTGGTGATCACGGACTTCGAGGTCCTGGATGACATCGCGCAGTGGGAGATCATCAACGTGCTGCACGTAGTGATTCCGGTCAGATTCCGGGTGCTGGGCTCGATGTATTGGGAGACCGCGGCGTTCTTGCCGGGGGCAAAGGTCGAAGAGATCCGGTTTCGGGTGAAAGGGGTGGTGGGGCGCTGGCGCATTATGGAGCCGATCTTACCCCCGCACGTCGGCCAGAAACGATTGATTGGTTTCGTGCGGCAGGCGATACTCGATGAAAAAAACCCCGCTCGCCAGGCCAAGCTGGGGGAGCTGCTGGCGGCGCTGAAGAAAGCAAAATGAGGATGGTTTCGGCTGACGTACGGGGCAGGTGCGGTAGGACCTGCCGCATCTGGTCCGGACGGGCACGAGATACGAGATACGCTTCACCAGATACGAGATACTAATGATAGCGCGCAGCGGGTCGGGAAAGGTTCAGTCCAGGGTGCCGATCGATCTGCTGATCTTTGACCTGGACGGGACCCTGATTGAGTCCAAATGGGATATCGCC
>JBOHOM010000250.1:0-11743 GCA_050731075.1 Nitrospiraceae bacterium | reverse complement strand
GCCCCGGTTCGACCACGCTGCCCTTGAGAGTCTATTCGATGGTCAAGTCGGGCGTCTCGCCCGTGATCAACGCGCTCTCGGCCATGCTGGTCCTGATATCCATGGCCCTGATCGGCCTGTCGCTGCTCTTGCAGCGAAGGGGCCCAGTGAAAAATTAAAAATGAAACATTCACAATTTCCCAAGTACGGCCGAGCGCTGACAGTCTCTTACTTCTTATTGTTGCATTTTACATTTTCCACGCTCTGCGCCTGCCAGCCGACGCCCGAGGATGTGCCCAAAAAGACCCCGAAGGCCGGCGCCGATGCGGCCGGTCGCGCCGCCACGACGCTCCACTATTTCACCTGGACGGACTACGTCAGTGAGGACCTGCTCGACGCGTTCGGGAAGGCGAACGGGGTGAAGGTCGTCGTGGATACCTTCAGCAGCAATGAAGAGCTTCTGGCCAAATTGCAGAGCGGCGCGACCGGCTATGACGTGGCCGTGCCGTCGGATTTCATGGTCTCGATCATGATCAAGCAGGACTTGCTGGCCGAGTTGGACTTGGCGAAGATCCCGAACGTCGGGTTGGTGGACGAACGGCTGCAACACCTCCCGTTTGATCCGGAGAACCGTTACTCGATCCCGTACCTGTGGGGCACCGTCGGCATCGGGTACGACTCCAATGTGATTCCCACCGCTCCGGAAAGCTGGGCCGTGCTCTGGGACCCCCGGTACAAGGGCCGGATCAGCATGCTGAATGACCAACGGGAGCTGTTCGGGGCGGCCCTGCGCGCGATGGGGCAGTCGGCGAACACCAAGGATCCGAAGATCATCGAGCAAGCCAAGGCAAAACTGGTGAGTCAGAAGCCCCTCGTCAAAACCTATTCCAGCGATAACTACGACCAGCTACTGGTGTCGGGTGAAGTGGCTCTGGCGCATGGCTGGGGAGGCGCGGTAGCCCGCGCGATGGCCGAGCGTCCGTCCATCAAGTATGTGGTTCCCAAGGAGGGGGCCACCATCTGGTCCGACTGTCTGGTCGTCCTGAAGGCCTCCCGGAACAGGGAGTTGGCCATGCGTTTTATCAATTTCTTATTAGACCGTGACGTAGCCGCCCGCACCACCAATCGTCTGCTCTTCGCCTCTTCAAACCGGGAGGCCAAACCGCTGGTGCTCGCGCCGCTTCGCCAGAACCCGGCCGTCTATCCCCCGGACTCGGCCTTTGACCGGCTGGAATGGATCACCGATGTCGGCGAGGCGATCAAATTGTATGACCGGGCGTGGACCGAACTGAAGCTCCGGTAGCCCAGGCGGTTGAAAAGGGTGTATTTCAATGTCCGTTGAAAAAGCAGTATAATGACCAAATGTAACAATGGGCTTAAGAGGCCGCCACCGTAGTTGACGAGGGGGTCTGAGGCCATGAGCGCACAGATGATCCCGACTGGAGCAAGTCAACGGGCTCACGCGGGTGCTGCTCGTCGTACGCTGTGGATCCTGGCAGCGTTGGCTTGTCTCATGGGTTTTGGCTTCATGGGTCCTGGATCGGCCTTCGCTCAAGAGCGCGAGATGAAAGCCCAGACCATTGCGCCGCCGCTCCAGCGTCTCAGTCTGGATGAAGCCCTGGCCCTGTTTCTCCGCCAAAACCTGGACTTACTGATCGCGCGATACGGCATCAATTATGCCCAAGGCCAGCAAATCACTTCCAGGCTGTTTCCCAATCCTGTGCTCTTGGTTGGGACGCTGAGCGCAATGACTCAGGGGAACACGGTGGGGAGAAGCAGTGAACTTGCCTCCCAGGTGCAACAGCTCTTTGAGATGGCCGGGAAACGAGGCTACCGGATCGAGAGCGCCGGCTTCGGGGCACAATCGGCAGAGGCCAATTTTGAGGACGCGATCCGGCAACTGAGTTTCACGGTGAAGGATGCCTACTTCCGGGTCCAGTTAGCTCAGCGACGGCTGGCGCTGGCGGAGGAGAACCGCGACCGGTTCACCCGGATTTTAGACGTGAATACCATCCGGTTCAAGAAGGGGTATATCGCGGAAGTTGACCTGATTCGGATCCGACTGCAGGTGGTGGACTTTCAGTCCCAGGTCATCCAAGCGGTTCAGGAAGGCAACGCGGCCCGGGCCGATCTTCGGGTCTTGTTGGGCATTTTGCCCACCACGGACCTTCTCCTGACCACAGAGCTCGACTATCACCGCGTCGAACCCGATATCGCGGTCCTGAAAGTGCTTGCGATCGAGACGAGACCGGATGTCCGGATGAAGCGGATCACAGAATCTCAGCGGATGGCCGACCTCAGGCTGGCGAAGGCCTATCGGTATCCGGACCTCACGGTTGCTGGTGGATACTCGATCCAGGGACCTCAAGGGCCGGATAACCAGCAAATGACGATCCTCAACTTCGGGGTTCCTCTGCCGCTGTTCAACCGGAACCAAGGAGGCATCGTCCAGGCTGAGGTGTCCGTGCAGGTCGCTGAGGCGGACCTCCGGAAGACCTTGATCCAGGTAGAGAACCAGGTGGACATCTCATACCGCAACCTGCTGGAAAGCCGTCGTTTGGTGGAGGCCTATCGAGCCGGTGTCCTGGAAGATGCGCGCTTGACCTTCACCATTGTCGAGCGGGCGTATGAGAAAGGCGGGGCCACGATTCTTGATCTGCTGGATGCGGCCCGAACCTCGCGTACGATCCAGCAAAACTACATTGAAGCGCTCTTTAATTACCAGCGCAATATCCTCCTGCTCGAAAGTGCCGTGGGACGGGAGATCACCTCATGAAGGTTAAGGTTGAGGCTCAGGTTCAGGCTGAGGCTCAGACGGAGGCGACGATCAGGGAGGCGCTTCGCTTAACCTTAACCTTAACCTTAGCCTGCTTCGTACTGTCGGCGTGCGGTCGGAGCGAGGCGCCCAAGGCTTCCAATGCTGCGACGCCGACAGTTCAGAAAGCCCCGAGCCCCGAGGCGGATATTCAGAGTCGAATCGAGACTGCTGTGGTGGATTATAGCTCAATGAAGCCCGCGCTGACGCTGGCGGGGAAGGTCGCCTATGGCGAAGATCGCTATTCGAAGATCTCCTCCCCGCTGCTGGGTCGGGTGGTCGAGGTGCGCGCAAAGCTGGGAGATCATGTCAAGAGCGGCGATGTCTTGCTCGTGATTGACAGTCCAGACATTACCGCGGCCTATTCCGAATTCGTGAAAGAAGCCTCTGACCTCCAGTTTGCGACGCGCGCCTATGAACTGGCCAAGGACCTGTACGAGAACAAGGCCCTGCCGCTGAAGGATTTCAAACAGGCCGAGAATGATCTCATTAAGGCGCGCGCGGGGTTCCGCCGGGCCAAGGAGCGCCTGCTCTCACTCAAGGTACCGGCGGCGGAGCTGGAGAAGCCGTTGGCGGAACAAACGATCTCCTCGCGGTTTGAATTAAGAAGCCCGCTCGCGGGCACGGTGGTGGAGCGGACTGTCACACCAGGACAGTCGGTGGGTGGCGATCCGTCCCAGGTGCTCTTCACCGTCGCCGACTTGGATACGTTACAGGTCGTGGCGGATGTCTATGAGCGGGATCTTGACCTCGTCAAAGCCGGGCAGGTGGGGACGGTGACCGTTGAGGCTTATCCGGGAATCGAATTCCCGGCCGCCGTTGCGGCTATCGGAGACGTGGTGGATCCTAATACCCGAACGATCAAGGTCAGGGCGTGGGCGAGCAATGAGCAGCATAAGCTCAAGCCGGAGATGTTCGCACGGCTCCATATTCAGGTCGGCGATACGAAGCCCATCCTGGCAATTCCGAAGGAAGCCGTGCTGGAAGTTGACGGCAAGCAATTCGTCTATGTGGTCGATGGGGAGAGCCATTTCGTGAAACGCGAGGTCAAGGTGGCCACGGCCTCGGGGGATCAGGTGCGCGTGTTGGAAGGGCTACAGTCCGGAGAACGGATCGTCACGAAGGGTGCAGTCTTGATCAAAGGACAGGAAGCCAAGGGATGACGCTTGCCCGCCGCCTGCCTCTGACCGATGGCTCCGGTCCCTGTTCGATTCGATGATCGCCTGGCTGGTCGAGTTCGCGCTAGTGAAGCGGGTCTTCGTCTGCCTCCTTGGGCTGGCCCTCTTCTTCGGTGGCCTCTACGCCTTTCACCTCCTCGACGTCGTCGCCTACCCGGATCCGTCCCCTCCCATGGTCGAGGTCATCACCCAGTACCCGGGGTGGTCGGCCGAGGAAATCGAGCGGCAGATCACGATCCCCATCGAGACAGCCCTCCTCGGAATGCCCGGCCTCCGGGACACCCGGTCGCTGTCCATCTTCGGACTGAGCGACATCAAGTTCTACTTCGACTTCGGGACGGAGTACTTCCGGGATCGACAGGAAGTGCTGAACCGGCTGGCGATGCTGAGTTTCCCGACCGATGTGCAACCGGCCCTGTCGCCCTGGTGGGCGATCGCGGAGATCTACCGGTACGAGCTGGTCGGCGACGGCACCTCGCTCACGGATCTGAAGACGGTTCAGGACTGGGTCCTGCAGCGGGAGTTCAAGCGTGTGCCGGGTGTGATCGATGTGACGGCCTTCGGGGGCACGACCAAGCAGTACCAGGCGGACATCGACCCGGGGGCCCTGATCAGCTACGGCGTGAGCCTCTCGCAGGTGATGACGGCGTTGGCCAACAGCAACGCCAATGTCGGGGGCAACTACCTCACGGTCGGGGCCCAGAACTTCAACATCCGGGGACTCGGCCTGATCGACAGCCTGGACGACATCGAGAACGTGATGGTGGCCGAGAAAAACGGGACGCCCGTGTTCGTCAGAAACCTGGGCAAGGTGAGCGTAGGCCATCGCGTCCGGCTCGGGAAGGTGGGGATCAATGACCAGGACGATGTGGTGGAAGGGGTGGTGCTGCTGCAGCGGGGCTACAAGGCGCTGTCGGTGCTGGGGAGGGTGCAGCAGAAGGTTCAGGACCTGAACACCTGGAAGCTGCCGAAGGGGGTGCAGGTCAAGACCTTCTACGATCGGACGGTGCTGATCCACACCACGATCGAGACCGTCACGGACATCGTGATCAGCGGCATCGCGCTCGTGTTCGTGGTCCTGTTCGTCTTTCTCGGCCACTTCAGGACGGCGGTCATCGTGGCCCTGACCGTCCCGATGGCGCTCCTGTTCACGTTCAGCATGATGGTCCTGGTGGGGGAGTCGGCCAACCTGATCTCGCTCGGGGCGATCGATTTCGGGATCATCGTGGACTCCACGCTGATCATGGTGGAGAGCATCTTCTCCCACATCACGCGCAGGCCGGGGCACGGACTGACGGTCCCCATGCATATCGTACGGGCCGCACGGGAAGTCGGTCGGCCAATCTTCTTCGCGACCACGATCATCGTGGTCGCGTTCATCCCGCTGTTCACGATGACGGGGGTGCCGGGCAAGATCTTCGCCCCGATGTCGCTGACCTACGGGTTTGCGCTAACCGGCGCGTTGCTTATGGCCTTCACGCTGGCGCCCGCGCTGTGCACCCTGCTGCTCAGCGATCCGATGCGGGAAGCGGACACGCCGCTGGTTCGCACCGTCCGGCGCCTGTACGTCCGGGCACTCGCGTGGGCCCTGGACCACGAGGTCCTCGTGATCGGCTTGGCCCTGATTCTCTTCGTGCTCGCGACGGCGGCGGTGCCGTTGCTCGGGGGGGAATTCATGCCGGCCCTGGAGGAGGGCAACCTCTGGGTCCGGGCCACGATGCCGGTGGACATCTCGTTCGAGCAGGCCACCCGGTTGGCGACCGAGATCCGGAATATCTTCAGAGCCGTTCCCGAGGTCAGCGGCGTCGTGTCCCAATTGGGGCGCCCGGACGACGGCACCGATCCGACCAGCTTTTTCAATGCCGAGTTCCTCGTGAACCTGAAGCCCCGCAGGGAGTGGCGGCCGGAGATCACGGCGAAGGAGAAGCTGATCGAGGCCATCGAAGTCGTGCTGACGAGCATTCCCGGCATGACCTTCAATTTTTCGCAGGTGATTCAGGACAACGTGCAGGAAGCCATGTCGGGGGTCAAGGCTGAGAATTCCATCAAGCTGTTCGGCACGGACCTGAAACTCATGGAGAAGAAGGCGATCGAGATCGAGGAGGTCATAAAAGGGGTGCGGGGCGTCAAAGACCTGGGGATCTTCCGCCTCCTCGGCCAGCCCAACCTCGTAATCCAGGTGGACCGGCAGGCCTGCGCCCGGTACGGGCTGCTCGTGTCCGACGTAAACGCCATGGTCCAGGCCGCCGTCGGTGGGCAGGCGGTGACCAGGGTCTTCGAGCGGGAGCGCTGGTTCAACCTGGTGGTGCGCTTCCTGCCGGAGTTCCGCCAGGACGTGGAGGCGATCGGGAACATCCTGGTCAGCACTCCGGAGGGGGCCCGGATCCCGCTCAAGCAAGTCACCAATATCTCGATGCAGACCGGGGCGTTTATCATTTACCGGGAAAACAACGAACGGTATATCCCGATCAAGTTCAGCGTGCGCGGCCGCGATCTGGAGAGCACGGTCAGGGAGGCGGCCTCCCGCATCCGCGAGCGAGTCTCGATCCCGGAGCGTTACCGCATCGAATGGCACGGTGAATACGACCAGCTTCAGGATGAGAAGCAGCGACTCGCCATGATTATCCCGCTGAGCCTGACCATCATTCTGTTCCTGGTCTACCTGACCGTCGATTCCTTTGTCGATGCCGTGCTGGTCCTGTTCGCGGTGCCATTCGCGCTGATCGGCGGGGTCTTCTCGCTGCTGCTCACCGGGACGGACTTCAGCATCTCGGCGGCAGTGGGGTTCATCTCGCTGTTCGGTGTCGCGATCCAGGGTGGTCTCATCCTGATCGTCAGAATCCGCGACCTCGTGGAAGAGGGTCACGATCCGCGGGAGGCGATCCTGAAAGGCGCCGAGGCGCGCATGCGGCCGGTGCTGATGACCACCTTGTGCGCCGCCATCGGCCTGCTGCCGGCCGCGGTGGCTACCGGGATCGGCGCCCAGTCGCAGCAACCGCTCGCACGTGTCGTCGTGGGGGGGATGCTCACCTCGGCAGCCCTCATCCTGCTCGTGCTGCCGGTGCTCTACCACCTGCTTCACAAGAAGCGGCCTGATGAGTGAGCGAAGGGCCGGCGCGGACCCGGCCGCGTGGACGTGCTCGTGAAGATGCGCCTCGGCTCCAAGAATAGCCCGGGCGGGATCGGAAAACCATGATAGTCCGGCTGGTCGAGTTCGCTCTGGTTCAGCGGGTGGTCGTCTGCACGCTCGGGGTGGTGCTCCTCTTCGGCGGCCTCTACGCCTTTCACATCCTCGACGTCGTCGCCTACCCGGATCCGTCCCCTCCCATGGTCGAGGTCATCACCCAGTACCCGGGGTGGTCGGCCGAGGAAATCGAACGACAGGTGACGATTCCCATCGAGACGGCGCTTACCGGAATGCCAGGCCTCCAGGACCTCCGCTCACTGTCTATCTTCGGGCTGAGCGACATCAAGTTTTACTTCGACTTCGGCACCAACTATTTCAAGGACCGGCAGGAGGTCCTGAACCGACTGGCCATGATGACCTTCCCGGAGACGGTGCAACCGGTGCTGTCGCCCTGGTGGGCCATCGCGGAGATCTACCGGTACGAGCTGGTCGGCGACGGCACGTCGCTCACGGATCTGAAGACGATTCAGGACTGGGTCCTGCAGCGGGAGTTCAAGCGCGTGCCGGGCGTGGTGGACGTGACCGCGTTCGGGGGGATGACCAAGCAATACCACGTGGACCTGAACCCCGGGGCGCTGATCTCGTACCGTGTGACCCTGCCCCAAGTGGTGACGGCGCTAGCCAACAGCAACGCCAACGTGGGAGGCAACTACCTCACGGTCGGAGCCCAGAACTTCAACGTCCGGGGGCTCGGCCTGATCAACAGCCTGGATGACATCGAAAACGTGATGGTGGCCGAGAAGAGCGGGACGCCCGTGTTCGTGAAGAACCTGGGCGATGTGAGCCTGGGCCATCGTGTGCGGCTGGGCAAGGTGGGGATCGACGACCGGGACGACGTGGTGGAAGGGGTGGTGCTGCTGCAGCGGGGCTACAAGGCGGTGTCGGTGCTGGAGCGGGTGCAGCAGAAGGTCCAGGACCTGAACACCTGGAAGCTGCCGAAGGGGGTGCAGGTCAAGACCTTCTACGATCGGACGGTGTTGATCCACACCACGATCGAGACCGTCACGGACATCCTGATCGGCGGGATGGGACTGGTCTTTCTGATCCTGTTCCTGTTCCTCGGGAATCTCCGGGCCTCGTTCATCGTGGCCCTGACCATCCCGCTCTCACTATTGTTCACGTTCACGATGATGGTGCTGCTCGGCCAATCGGCGAACCTGATCTCGCTCGGCGCGATCGATTTCGGCATCATCGTGGACGCGACCCTGATCATGGTCGAGAGCGTCTTCTACCACCTGAGCCACCCGACAGGGCTGGGATTGACGCCGCCGCAGCAAGTCGTGCGGGCGGCGCGGCAGGTCGGTCGCCCGATCTTCTTCTCCACCGCGATCATCGTGGTGGCGTTCGTTCCTTTGTTTACGATGACCGGGGTGCCGGGCAAGATCTTCGCGCCGATGTCGATCACGTACGGGTTCGCGCTGCTGGGGGCGCTTCTGATCGCGTTCACGCTGGCGCCGATCCTGTGCGCCGTCTTCCTCACGGATCCCATCCGAGAGGAAGACACGACCGTAGTCCGAGCGATCCGGCGAACATATATGTCGGTTCTGAAGTGGGCGCTGCGCCACCGGGTGATCGTCGTGGGCGTATCTCTGGCCTTGCTCGTGGTGGCCCTGCTCGCCATGCAGTTCGTGGGAGGAGAATTCATGCCGGCCTTGGAGGAGGGCAACCTTTGGGTCCGGGCCACGATGCCGGTCGACATCTCGTTCGAGCAGGCCAGCGGCCTCGCGACCGAGATCCGGACGACCTTCCAACGCTTCCCCGAGGTGAGCAACGCCGTGTCCCAATTGGGACGCCCGGATGACGGAACGGACCCGACCAGCTTTTTCAACGCCGAGTTCCTCGTGACGCTGAAGCCCCCCGAGGAGTGGCGGCCGGAGGTCACCTCGAAGGAGAAGCTTATCGAGGAGGCGGAGGCGATCCTGTCGCACCTCCCCGGCGTGACCTTCAACTTTTCGCAGATGATCCAGGACAACGTTCAGGAGGCGATGTCCGGCGTGAAAGGGGAGAATTCGATCAAGCTGTTCGGGCCCGATCTCAAGCTGCTGGAGGCGACTGCGGTGGAGATCGAGCGGGTCATGAAGGAGATCCCCGGCGTCAAGGACCTGGGCATTCTACGCCTCATGGGCCAGCCGAACCTCATGATCCGCGTGGACCGGGAGGCCTGCGCGCGATATGGACTCGTCGTGGCCGATGTCAATGCGGTGGTCCAGGCGGCGGTCGGAGGGCAGGCGGTGACCCGCGTGTTCGAAGGCGAGCGGTGGTTCGACCTGGTCGTGCGGTTTCAGCCCGAGTATCGGCAGGACATCGAGGCGATCGGGAACATCCTGGTGAGCACTCCCGAGGGAGCCAGGATTCCATTCAAACAACTGGCTTCGATCTCGACCCAGGCGGGCGCATTCATCATTTACCGGGAGAACAATGAACGGTACATCCCGATCAAGTTCAGCGTGCGCGGCCGCGATCTGGAGAGTACGGTGCAGGAGGCGCAGGCAAAGATCGCCCGGCAGGTCACGCTCCCCGAGCGGTACCGGATCGAATGGGCGGGCGAGTATGATCAGCTGAAGGACGAGCAGCAGCGTCTGACCATCGTGGTCCCGCTGGCCATGCTGGCGATCCTGTTTCTACTCTACGCGGTGTTCAACACGGTGGGCGACGCGCTGCTGGTGCTGGTGACGATCCCGTTCGCCCTGATCGGCGGCGTGCTGTCGCTGGTGGTGACCCGCACGCCTTTCAGCATCTCTGCCGCGGTCGGCGTCATCTCCACGTTGGGCGTCGCCATTCTGGGCGGAGTTCTGCTGATCTCGCGGATCGGGGAGTTCCGGCGATCGGGGCTCGCCCTGGAGGAGGCCATCCTGAAGGGGGCGGATGTCCAGATGAGGCCGGTCCTCATGGCTACCCTCGCGGCCGCCATCGGGCTCCTGCCGGCTGCCGTCGCGACCGGCATCGGGTCCCAGGCGCAGCAGCCCCTGGCGCGGGTTGTCGTCGGAGGCATGCTCACCTCGGCCGTGCTGATTCTCCTGGTTCTTCCGGTTTTGTATCAGCTCTTGCATCGCACTCGCAACACAGGAGGGGGATGAGATGATGGCCGGCATGATTCGAACAGGGTTGGTCACATGGCTGGCTGTGGTGAGCGCGGTCGCCCCCTGTAACGCGAGCGCCGCCGTGGTGATCGAGTGGCCACGCGCGGTACCCGTGCAGATGCCGTTCGAGGCGCCGCCGAAACCGAAGCCGGCGCCTGATACCGCGGTGCGGCCCTCCACTCGGGCACTGGACGCGGAAGAACTCAAGCGGGCCGAGGCGCTGCTGCCGCTGCTTGAGGGGAAGCAGGAATTGTGGGCGATGGGGGAGTTTGTCCATCTGGGCGCGCCGGCGGTCCCGGTCCTGGTCAAAGCGCTGGCCATGCCCAGCCCGCGGGCCCGGTACAACGCGATCGAAACGCTCTCAATGATCAACGACGCCAGTGTGGTGCCGGCGTTGATCGAATCCGCGAAGGCGCCGACCGAAATCCCTCGGGTTCGCGAACATGCCTTGCGCGTCGCGGTGCGGCTAGATCCGACCCTCGTCTCTCCGGCGATCGAGGCCCTGGCCAAGGATCCGAATCCCACGCTGAGAAAGGCCGTGGCCTTCGAGGCCCGGTACGTCCGGCAAAAAGCGATGGTGCCGGTCCTCATCGAGCTCATGCAGGATGACGAGCGCTTCGTGGCAATTTCGGCGATCCAGTCCTTGTGGTTGCTGACCCGCCACGAGAGCGAGATGCATGACTGGGACACCTCGACGAAGCAGGACCGATTGGAGTGGGCGCAGGAATGGATCACCTGGTGGAAGGCGAACCAGGAGACGTTTCAACTTCCTGACCAGCGCCGGCCGAAAAAGCCGCTCAAACAAGGCTGAGGTCTGACATTACGCCCCTGCGTCCACCGAAACGACGCGGCACGCCAAAGACGCCCTGACCCAGTATTGCGGGTTCTCGCAGGGCTGTGTTATAAAGCTTGAAGAGTTTCAATCGGTTGAGTCAATCCAGGCACTGGAAGCAGGAGAGGCGTCGGGGATACGATTCATGGCTGTGTTAAAGATCGCCAAGCTCGGGAATCCGGTGTTGAGGAAAATCGCGCTGCCCGTCGCTCCGGGGGAGATCCGGAGCCGGCCCCTGCAGCAATTTATCGATGACCTGTTCGAGACAATGAGGGCCGCAGAAGGAATCGGGCTGGCGGCGCCACAAGTCTCTCGATCCGAGCAGATCATCGTCATGGAGTGTCGCGGCGAGGGCGGGTTCCCGGAAACGGTGTTGGTCAATCCCACGATCGTGTATTATGGCCCGCACCAGGTGGAGATGTGGGAGGGCTGCCTCAGCGTGGACGGTCTCCGCGGGAAGGTCTTACGTCCCTCGATGATCAGGGTCCAGGGCCTCGACCGTCACGGATCGCCGGTGGACTTTGAAGCCAACGGTCTCCTGGCCGTGTGCATTCAGCATGAGGTGGACCATCTGATCGGCAAGGTGTTCCTGGACCGGATGACCGACCTCTCGACTCTGACCCAGTTGGACGAATTTGACCATTACTGGCGGCAGGAGCATGCGGCGGTCAT